>JAQBGS010000163.1:0-8474 GCA_032128535.1 Nitrospirota bacterium | reverse complement strand
CGGCTGTCTCCCCAGTTCGTAAATCGTGATACCACCGTGTCCCAATAGTCACGCCCAAGGGCAAACGAATGGCTCCTCCTGCCGTAAGATAGAGAATTTCATCATCTGGTTCCAGCATTTCGTTAAATGAAATAGGATTCCAAATATCCCCACGTCGCACACGCGGGCCATCCCGGGTATAGCGCTGTCCCACACTCAGATACCAATCCTGGTTCCCTTGAATGAAGGCATCCGTATTCACTTGCCGAAACTCTTGTTCGTAGGGATTCCAAAAGGTATCCACCGCCAAATTAAATTTGGAAAGGAAAGAAGACGATCCTAACGGCTTATGAAACTCTCCCCTGGTCAAAATGTCCGAAAATCTGGATGCCAGCGGAGGCGAATCTCCAACATGATAACTTTGCGCAAACAACAGGTCCAACCAGGTACTCGATTGTTCATTTCCACCCTGTTGGCTTATTCGATTTTTCAAGGAGTAAGTCACCAGACTTTTCTTAATCAAATCATCAACAGCATCGATCTGAACAAATTCAGACTGATCAGTCGGAGGAACAAATTCATACATGACATGCGGCTTAATTGAATGCCGGACCCAGGTATTTTCACCAAGGGAAAACCTTCTCGACAGATTCGTAAAACTTTCAGCACCAACCCAGAACGTTTCCCGATGTTGAATGGATTTCTCGCTCTGCCCGCGGGTATAGGCCACTTCCCTGAATTTGACTTGTGGCCGAAAGCCCACTGTATTGCCCAGATTCAGCCCTTCCATAGACATTCCTGGCAAAAAATCTACGCGGCTTACATCAAACCCTTCTTTACGTGAAAAATTCACAAACGTACTTTCTGAGGTAAAAGCAAATGGACTACCCAGGAGGCCGTGGTGAAAAAACTGGTGTCCCACTTCGGGAAGCCTTTGAAATGTTGCATCGTCCCCCTCATTGAGGGGTTGAAGATATTGGCCAAAAAGATACAACGCGCCATGGTCTAAACGTTGACGAACCGTCGCATTCGATTCCTGACTTGGTAAAGCTCGCTGAGCTCCAGAGCTACTAAAATTCTGTAATACCGTCCGATCAGTTGAATAATTTGCCAGAGCTCGCAAAGACAGATCAGGAGAAAATTGTTGCACATGGGCACCTCGGATCTCGGCTCGCCCACGATTTTGATCGGTATCATAGAGAGAATTTACTAACCAATTTCCTTTGGTTTGCCGATTCCAAGCATAGCGATATTCTAGGGCTCCACCTGCGCCACGCTCTGTCAATATCCGTGGAGTAATCGTGACATCATGACTGGGATTGATCGCCAAAAAAAACCCCTGCTGATACGTGAAGCCAAATTTACTATTATACCCCACGTTTGGGATCAAAAGTCCGGTTTTTCTCTTGGCCCCGAGGGGATACCCAAACGTGGGAATCGGAACAACCGGCACATCATTAATATTGAACCAGACACCCTTTCCCCACAAACTATCCTCATAATCTAAATCCATATTATCAAAGGTAAAACGCCATGCAGGGATTTGGCCGTCCTTCGCATCGCAATTGGTAAACGACCCATCTTTGACTCGATAGTGGGTTTCAGAAAAACGCTGGAGCCGCTGGCCGGTCACAAAAGAATTTTGCTCTTTTCCGAATATTTTCCCTGACGTCAACACGCCGGCTTCCGTATTCATGTTCAACTCGAGTTGTTCCGCCCAGACATCGGCATGGCCATCACGAAGATGTACATGCCCAACAGCCAGCAACTGCCCTGTCAATTTTTGAAGCGTCGCATCATCCGCCGTGAGTCGAACCGGTCCTCGAGTGACATCCACGGCTCCAATGGCATGGTACTCTTCCCGCTCCTGATCATATTCAATACGATCAGCCGAAATTTCCACAGGAACGCCACGCGAATTTTCGGTATTGACCTGTTGGGTCATTAAAGGGTCTTCAGCGCACACAGAGGTGGGGAACAGACAAATGCCGACCAGGAGCACCAACAGCCAAGGGGGAAACCTTGCAAATCTGGCCATCTTTAGCTCTTATCCAAAGATGAAGATGAGGAAGATAAGTGCTGCAAGATTTCCCCAACGAGAAACAACGACCCGGTGACGCAAATAAGGTCACAGGGATCAGCAAGATGTTGAGCCTGGCAATAGGACTCCCAGGAATCCGCAATGGCACAGATTTTTGCATCACCTGGCGGCACTATCTGTCGTAGTTCTTCAACCGTAGAAGCTCGATTCATATGAGGTTGCGTGAGGATCAAGGTGTCAACAAGCGGGAGTATAATCCGCAAATACTCCGCATGATCCTTATCCTGCATCATCCCGAGAATGACAATGAGTTTTCGGCCAGGGCAATCATGAAGTTGTGGTTGAAGAAAGTCAAACAAAACCCGGGCACCTAATGGATTATGAGCCCCATCCAAGATGACCAGCGGGTCATGTTGAATGATTTCTAGACGGCCCTTCCATCGAACATGCTGCAATCCAAATGAAATGGCCTCGACTGTGAGAGGAAACCGTTCGGCCGTGGCAGACTCCAGTAAGGCCAACGCTGATGCGGCATTGCGCATTTGATGCCGTCCAAGCAAATTCGTCTGGAGGTCGGAAATCCTCTCTCGAAACCCCTGGTAGGTAAAGGCTGTTGGACTGGTTTCGGAAAGAGAAAAATGTTGCCCATATCGATAGACAGGAGCATCGAACTTTTGGGCCACCTCTTCAAATACCTGATTGAGGCAGGCTGACATCTCGCCCAACACCACCGGTGCCGATTGATGAATGATGCCAGCTTTTTCTCGCGCAATTGCTGAAAGGGTGCTTCCAAGATACATCTCATGATCAAAGCCTATCCCCGTAATCAACACGCCTAGAGGCTCTAAAACATTAGTCGCATCATACCGTCCGCCCAACCCCACCTCGATGATCGCAATGTCGACCTCTTGATCGAAGAAATACTGAAAGGCCATGGCCGTGGTGAATTCAAAAAAGGTGTGAGTCCCGAGGGGATCGGCCACACGTCGAAGTCGTGCGGTTAAGTCGCACACATGCGCTTCTGAAATATTGTCATCTTGTACTCGTATACGTTCACGAAAATCGACCAAATGCGGCGAGGTATATAAGCCCACACGATAGCCACCTGCTTGTAACATGGCCGAAACCATGGCCGCTGAAGACCCTTTGCCATTGGTCCCCGCTATATGAAGGGTTGGATACTTGTGCTGAGGATGCCCTACACGACGAAGAATATCGGTAATGGCCTCAAGGCCTAGCTTCACACCAAAACGGTGAAGCGCAAACAGATAGTCAAGGGTTTCTGGATAAGTTAACACGAGAATCGCCAATTGATCGGCAAGACACGAACGAGGAAGGAAGCGGGCTACGCGGACATGGCACCTGCTCCACAATGCGCGAGCAACGTGGCGAGGGTATCTTTAAGAACTTTCCGGTTCACTATTTGATCAATCATGCCATGATCCAATAAAAATTCGGCACGTTGAAACCCATCAGGCAATCGCTCTTTGATGGTTTGTTCAATCACACGCGGGCCAGCAAACCCAATGAGCGCCTTGGGTTCCGCAAGAATGACATCGCCTAACATCGCCACGCTCGCCGTCACTCCGCCAAAGGTCGGATCCGTTAATAACACGACATACGGCAAACGCGCTTCCTGAAGATTTGCGATAGCCGAAGCAGTTTTGGCCATCTGCATCAGCGATAAGGTCCCTTCCTGCATCCGAGCGCCCCCCGACGTCGTCACTAATAAAAACGGGAGATGGCCTACGACTGCCCGATCAATCGCACGGCAAATCTTTTCTCCCACCACCGAGCCCATACTGCCACCCATAAACGAAAAATCAAAAATACCCGCTGCAACGGGAATGCCCCGTATCTGGCAACGGCCGGTAAGAATGGCTTCTTGCTTGCCCGTTTTTCGTTGGGCGTTACTAATTCGAGTTTGGTAGGGAAGAGTATCTTCAAACTGCAACGGATCATTGGGTACGAGATCAGCATCCCATTCCTGAAACGTTCCGGCATCGACAAGCAACGCCATCCGCTCTTCAATCGACATGGGAAAATGATACGAGCACTTGGGACAGACTTTGAGGTTACGATCAACTTCGCGTTTAAAAATAGTAGCCCGGCAGACCGTACATTTGATCCACATACCTTCCATAATATTGACAGAAGATCCCGTCGAATCTTCCTGTTTACTCCGTTTAAACCATCCCATAGACGGCAACACCCTTTCTTGTCATGACAACAGCCAACAGGATTGGACTAAACATTGGCAATGAAAAACATGTGGGAGAGGAAAAGAAGACACACGCACAGAATCTGGACGATTCTAACTCATTTCGTCGGTCGGAAAACATTACCATAGGGTGAGAGACCCGGCAAGGAAATCCCAGAAGGCACGGGAGGCAAGAAAAGGAGCACCCTATCAAGGCAGGCCACAGACAACATCAGACGGCGTCACCCGCCTCGCGCATGCATCTCCAAATGCGGGTCTTGGCGCAATCGATCAATATCAATAAATCGGCCACGGCCAGTGCTGGCTTCCAACGCTTTGCGCTCTTCCGCGCCCCGATCTCGACGCGTCTCCCAAACCGATTGAATCATGGACACTAAATCTTCTCGTGACCGTCTGGCCCGAATCGGTTTACGCAAATCCAACCCAGTTTTGGCATACAAACACAAGTACCACATCCCATCAGCCGTCAAGCGGCTCCGATCACAGGTTGAGCAAAATGGCATGGTCGTGGAAGGGATAATACCAAAGGTCGTTCCGCCAGGAAGACGAAATCGCTGCGCAGGAGCCGAACTCATCTCGTGCAGAGGCTCAATCGTCCCATAGTACTGGCTCAGCATGAGAAGAATTTCTTTGCGTGACAACACTTTATCAGCCGACCAATCATTCGCCCCACCCACATCCATATATTCAATAAACCGCACTTCGCCGTTCACCCGTTTACCGTACTCAATCAACGGGATTAATTCATCATCGTTGTAGCCCTTCATCGCGACGGTATCCAACTTTAATCCGTGAAACCCAACCCGTCCAACCGATTCAATGCCTTCAAAGACCTGAGCCAAGGTATCTCGTCGGGTCAACGCTTTAAACCGTTCGGGCTTTAAGGTATCCAGGCTCACCGTGATGCGGTGTAAGCCCGCATCAAAAAGATTCTGCGCATGCTCAGCCAGCAACACCCCATTGGTGGTCATGGCGATATCCTGGATACGAGTATTCTTCTGAAGCATCCCAATCAAGGACGCCAAATCTTTCCGTAGCAGCGGTTCCCCACCAGTAATCCGGACGCGATCCACGCCTTGCTCCGAGAAAAGCTCTGTCAGGAACACAATCTCTTTAAAGGTCAAGAGGGTTTCCCGAGGTAGCCACACATACTCTTCCTCGGGCATACAATATTGACAGCGCAAATTGCAGCGGTCGGTCACCGACACACGCAGGGATCGTAACGGCCGTCCCCATATATCCTTAACGGGCTCCGGCCACACCTGTGGTTCACGCATGGTCATTAGGGATGTTCCTCAACCCAGACATCACCCTGTGGCGTGTATTCCATTTTCCATATCGGCGTAATTTTTTTCAGTTCGTCAATACACCATTGGCAGGCCTTGAACGCATCGGCTCGATGCTCAGCCCCCACAACAATCAACACAATATTTTCGCCGATCTCGATAGGCCCATAGCGATGGAGCACCAGCGCTTCAATAATGTCAAAATCTTGTAAGGCCCGTTCACGAATTTCCTTCAACTTCTTCTGCGCCATGCCTTCATAATGCTCAAAGGTCATGGAACTCACATCATGGCCTTTGGAGTAATCTCGGGCGGTACCTAAAAACATGGCGATCCCACCAATTCGGGTAGAACGAGCCCGAACCCGCTCTAATTCTTGATCAATCGAAAAGTTTTCCTGCTGAACCCGCACCAACATGCCGTCTTCTGTCTCAACAGCCATAATGCACCTTCCTCATTTCGCAGTCAAAGGATGACGGTCGTTCACAGTTAGGCCCCACCGGCAAAGGGCGGCAACAACGCAATTTCATCCGATTCGGCCAAAGTCGTTTCCCAATGGGCAATTTCCTGATTCACGGACACCACCACTTTTTTCTGACGCAACAGCTCGCCTAAAGTGGGGTATTGCACATAGAGCGCATCCACAAGATCTTTCACTTGCGCCCCATCTGCCAAGGGCATATCCAATATATTCACTCCCGCCACTAAGGTTTTCAGCATGCCAAAAAGTTTAACCTGCGCCATGGTCAAAACTCGAATTTCAAATAGAAAGGAGAGGAAAAGACCCTATCCTTCACTCGCAACAGCATCCCGTTGATAGAGTCCCGACTTGCCACCGGACTTCGAGACCAGGAAAATCTCGCCAAACTCCATGCCCTTATCTACCGCTTTACACATGTCATAAATCGTAAGAGCCGCGACGGAAACCGCTGTCATCGCTTCCATCTCCACTCCAGTATTCCCAGTGGTCTTCACCGTGGCTTCAATTGTAATGGAGCAACGACCAGATGCATTCGGTTGGACATTTTCAGAAAAATTCACATCCACGCCACTTAATAAGAGAGGATGGCACATGGGAATCACATCAGGCGTCCGCTTGGCGCCCATGACTCCTGCCACTTGAGCCACGGCCAGAACATCCCCTTTGGCAATACGACCTTTTTGAATCTTTTCAAGGGTTTCCGGCAGCATCCACACATTTCCCTGGGCCACCGCCACGCGCGCAGTGGCCTGTTTATCGGTCACGTCCACCATGCGCGCCCGCCCTGATTCATTAAAATGGGTCAATTGACTCATGACACACCAAAGGTTCCCGTGGTTAATCGTTAAGAAATACTTGAAAACTTTAAAATTATAGAGAGCCATGAAAACCCTGGTCAAGCCAAAGAAGGGGCCTGTTGGACTTGACAGGGGCAATATGCCAACCTATAAAACTCCCCACAACAACCAATAGAAAGTAGGAAGGAACTCTGATGGACCACGTCACCACACCCAATCCCATCTTAGCCAATAAGAAATTAGGCTTGCTTCTTTCAACAGGTCCCGATAATCCCAATGCCGAAACTGTCTATCAGCTTGCCAAAACAGCCTTAGCCAATAAGGTCGATACCTACCTCTATTTCATTGATGAAGGAGTCCTCAACTTGAAGGATCCCCGATTTGCCGAATTGGCGAAGGAAGGATTAAAACTCTTCGTCTGCGCGTACGGATGCCAACAGCACCACATCTCAACGGATGGGTATGGCCAAGAAGTGAATTTTTGCGGGCTCGTCATCCTCTCCAACATCATCGACGGCTGTGACCGCTTCCTCGCTTTCAACTGACACCATTTCTCTCTACATTCTGCACAGATTGAAGCCAGGTAACAGCCCCAGCGCCCGCAGTATGACCACTCGCGAAACAGGCCGTCAGTAGATAGCCGCCAGTCGGAGCTTCCCAATCCAGCATTTCTCCCGCACAGAACACGCCTGGCAGAGCGCGAATCATTAGTCGCCCATCCAACGCTTCAAACGCCACCCCACCCGCCGTGCTGATAGCTTCCTCCAGTGGGCGGGGCGCGATAAGCTGAATCGGCAGGGCTTTGATCGCAGCAGCAAGGCGCGCAGAATCAGAAAATTCCTGCTTCGGCACATATTCTCTCAGGAGCCCGGCCTTCACCCCTTCAATCCCGACACGACGTTTAAGGTGGCTGGCCATCGAGCGTGAACCTCGTGGTCGGGACAACTCGGCGAGGATACGCGACAGGTCCCGGTCTGGCGCCAGGTCCAATCGGATATTCGCGACACCGTTTGCCAAAATTTCGTTGCGCAACCATGCAGAGACCGCATAAATCACCCCTCCCTCAAGACCAGTCTCCGTCACCACCAATTCCCCCTGTTGACGAAACTCAGTGCCTTCCAGGGTGATCCCCGACACCACCACCGGCTTCACAGGGTGCCCGGCAAACCGTATCCGAAAGTGTTGGCTCCAGGTAACATCAAAGCCACAATTGGCTGGCTTCAACGGTTCAATAGGGACGCCACGTTCGGCGAGTAATTGCACCCACCCACCATCAGAGCCCAACCGGGGCCAACTGCCTCCACCCAATGCCAGTATGACCGCCTCAACAGAAACGACATGATCGCCTTTCGGCGTGGAAAAACGGAGAGCCCCATCTTCGTCCCAACCACACCAGCCATGCCGCACGTGAATGGTTACCCCAACCTGACGCAACCGCCGAAGCCAGTTACGCAAGAGAGGCGCCGATTTGAGATCGGTAGGAAACACGCGCCCGGAGCTCCCGACGAAGGTCTCAACCCCGAGGCCACGGGCCCATTCGCGTAACGTCTCCGGCCCAAACTCGGTGAGCAGGGGTTGAATGTTCGTTCGGCGTGCGCCATATCGTCCGAGAAATCTCTCCGCCGGTTCAGAATGCGTCAGGTTGAGTCCACCCTTTCCTGCCAACAGAAA
>JAQBGS010000162.1:0-4071 GCA_032128535.1 Nitrospirota bacterium | reverse complement strand
GACCGGGCGGAATATGCCAAAAAAGGTATTGCCAAAGGTCGTTCGATAATCGCCATGGAATATGACTAGGGGGTCTTGTTTGTCGCAGACAATCCGAGTACCTCGCTTTTTAAAATTTCGGAGATCTATGACAACATCGCCTTTTCAGGAGCCGGTCGATACAGCGAGTTTGAAAACCTACGGAAAGCCGGCATCCAGCATGCTGATATGAAAGGGATGATGTATAGCCGAGAAGATGTGACGGCTCGCTCTCTGGCCAACGGGTACTCACAAACATTGGGTACCCTTTTTAGCCAAGAAATGAAACCCTATGAAGTCGAACTCCTTCTGGCGCAAGTGGGTGAAACCCCAGAAGGCAACGAACTTTACCGCATTACCTTCGATGGCAGTATTATCGACGAGAGAAATTTTACCGCCATCGGCGGACGATCCGAGGCGATCTTGACCTTTCTCCGTAAAGAAACCTCGGAGACACGTCCATCCCTGAATACAGCCTTACAATTATGCCATCAAGCATTTGAAAAAGGCGCCGACCCTAAATCAAGCTTGGAAGGGCTAGAAGTGGCCCTTTTGGATCGAACACGATCCGGACGAAAATTCCGACGTGTTGCAACCTCCGAAGCTTCGGCTCTCCTTTCCTAAGTCCTTCACTTCCCTTGAACCTGGCTTGATACAATCAGGTTGAAGAATCTTAAAGAGGGGTGTATTCTGACTTTATGACGCGTTAACCAACATCCGATATTCTTGAAATACGACTCTTTTTAAGAGCATCAAGGCGGCCATGATCAAGCGAATTTTCGGCCTCGAGTGCGAATACGGACTCACCTTTTCTCCCACCGGGCGCGTCTATCTTCCGATTGAAAAAATTCTGGGGTACATCTTTGAGGGGCTCATTCCCAATAGCTGGCCTTCCAACGCCTTCCTCACGAACGGGGCACGTTTTTATCAAGACACCGGGTGCCACCCGGAATATTCGACACCCGAATGTGACGACCTGATTGATTTAGTGATTCATGACAAAGCCGGCGAGCGAATTCTGGAAGGTTGCCTGCCGATCGCGGAAGAACGATTGCGCGAAGAAGGCCTCTCTGGAGATATTTTCATCTTCAAAAATAATACCGATTCACTCGGCAATACCTACGGGTCGCATGAAAACTTCCTGATGCGCCGGGACGTCGACTTTTGGAAAGTCAGCGAACAACTCATTCCCTTTTTTGTCACACGTCAAATTTATTCCGGGGCAGGAAAAATCCTCCGCGTCTCGGGCAAGTCTCAATTTTTCATTTCGCAACGGGCTCAGCATATTCATGAGAAGACCTCGTCTTCGACCACGTCCTCCCGCAGCATTATTAATACTCGAGACGAACCCCATTCCGATGCAGAAAAATTCCGTCGCCTGCATATCATTCTTGGCGATTCCAACATGTCAGAATTCGCGACCTATTTAAAAGTGGGCACGGCCATGATCGTGTTGTCCATGATTGAAGACGGATTCACGATTCCCAACATCGACTTGGAGGAACCAGTCAAAGCCATTCGAGATATTTCTCGTGATCCCACTTTAAAAAAAACAGTCAAGCTGGAAGACGGACGTGCCTTGACGGCCCTCGAAATTCAACAGGTATTTTGGGAGCGTGCGGGAGAATATTTACAGTCGCAAGCCCCCAATAAAATTTTCTCCGAAGTTCATGATGAATGGGGACGCGTGTTGCAGCTACTGGACACGTCTCCCATGGATTTAGTCAGAGAAATCGACTGGATCACAAAAAAATGGATGATGGAAAATTACATGGCAAACAAGTCGTGTGGATGGGACGACGCCCGACTCAGCATGATGGACCTTCAATATCATGACATCAGCAGGCAACGAGGCCTCTTTTACCTATTAGCCGAACGGCAAGGCATTAGAAAACTCGTGGACGAGGAAGCCATTGAACAAGCCAAAACGATCCCCCCACAAACCACACGAGCCAAAGTTCGAGGAGACTTTATCCGATTTGCCCGGGCAAAAAATCGGTCGTATACTGTGGACTGGACCTATCTCAAGCTCAACGGCTATTGGGAAGAAACCATTCTTTGCATGGATCCATTCTGTCCATTTAACCCCAGGGTTGACGAGTTATTGAGCCAAGTTCCGCATAGTCGGCTCTACCCATGACCAACCCGCGAATTCTTCCGCCAATATCATCAACTCGGCCTTCTCGACCATCGCTGTTGCTCCTTTGTGGGCTCCTTGCCAGTCTGTACCCTCTCCCAATGGTCTTTGGCGCGGAACGCCATGATCTGATTTCAGGGAAACAATTCAGCGGCAAACAGGGAGAAGTGCTATGGATCGAAGTCCCTGCCGCCAATCCACAAGCGAGCGTGAATGGCGTTCTGCTTCAACGAAATATCCCATTTTTTCCTGTCACAGATGGGAGGTTTGCGGCTATCGTGGGCCTCGACATGCAAGATCCTCCTGGTGTGCAGGAATTGAACATCACGCTTCAGGTTGCTGACAAAACGGAGCTTCTCACCTACTCGATAGAAATCATGAAAGAAACGTATTCCGTTCAGCACCTCAAATTGCCAAAAAATAAAGTCGACCTCGACTCAGAAACCTTGAAACGCGTACGACTTGAACAAAAAGAAATGGCAGACGCCTTTCACCACATCGGCACTCAACCGTTATGGGAGGGGGCCTTTCTTGAGCCGACAAAGGGCACGGTAACTGGGCGATTTGGCAGTCGTCGCGTGATCAACGGACAACACAAACGTCCACATTCAGGAGAAGACATCGCAGCCCCTCAAGGGACGCCTGTCCTGGCCATCAACAAAGGAACCGTCGTAGCCACGGTAGACCATTTTTTCTCTGGAAAGGGAGTAATCATCGATCATGGGGTCGGATTGTTTTCCATGTATTTTCATTTATCGGAAATTGACGTTCAACCGGGCCAAACTCTCAACAAAGGAGATGCGGTGGGAAAAGTTGGGGCCACCGGGAGAGCCACTGGCCCTCATCTTCACTGGGGCGTTCGCCTCAATGGTGCCCGAGTCAATCCTTATGCTCTCACAGCCTTGCCTCTAGAAAATTAAACGAGACTTCGGCCACATTCTTTCGCGATTCGCCCATCCCACCATGCAATATATTTGTGTCTTTTGTGGATCCAGCTCCGGCATCAATCCAGAATATACGAGCATAGCCCAACGTTTGGGGCGGACCCTCGTTCAGCAGGGATTCGGTCTCGTCTATGGAGGCGGCAATATTGGGTTAATGGGAATATTAGCGTCCACAGTCCTTGAGGCCGGAGGCCAGGTGATCGGGGTGATTCCACGGCAGTTAGCGGAACAAGAACTGGCGCACCCACAACTCACCACTATTCATATCGTGGAGACGATGCACGAACGGAAGGCGTTGATGGCCAAACATTCTTCAGGCTTTATCAGTTTACCCGGTGGATTTGGAACGTTGGAGGAATGTTGCGAAATGCTGACGTGGGCTCAGCTCAAAATTCATGAGAAACCATGCGGCATTCTGAACTGTTTGGGGTTTTTCGACGGTCTACTGGGATTCCTCGACCATCAAGTCAAACAGGGATTCGTCACGCCCAAAAACCGTTCGCTGGTTCTCGAAGCGACTGACCCTGAATCATTACTTGCTTTGATGAAACCTCACCTTTGCCCTGACGGCATCACCGATTTAGCTTGAACTAATAAGCGGCTGGCCGCGAAAGCGGGCGGTTGGCCATCAATTCCATTGCACGAAGATTATCAAACGAAAACGCCCCATCTCCCATCGCCACGAGCCCGATTTTTCCTTTTTTGAATGATTGATCATACACATCAATCAGCAGATGGTGATCAAAGAAAATTTCGGTAAACTCCTTGCTGACAATGGTATTACGTTGAATGCGAAGAAAATGCCATTCGGACGGTTCGAGAATAAGAGTCTCACGAGCGATTTCATTGGGCTGTCCATCTTTCACAACATATGCCACGATCTCATTGCTTTTTGGTTCAACCACCACGGCATAAAAATTTTTGGCGTCTTGGATCCCATAGGCCAATCCAGCTTTACCCGACGGGGTACCC
>JAQBGS010000161.1:0-4659 GCA_032128535.1 Nitrospirota bacterium | reverse complement strand
AAGCGAGAGGATAGCGGCCAGCCCTGCTCGCTGGCTGACGACTTGAAGCTCTTCGTGTGCCAACGCCACTTCCCCTGTGACCCGGACTCGCACTCCCGGAATAGCGGACACACCCGACTCTTGGATGACACGACGAATGGCCTGAAGTGCTGTTTCGGCTGGAAGTAATTTTTGATAGTCCAGGTGGGGTTGCAGGAGAATGAATCTTCGTGTCTGGGAAGCTTCAAGGTCCTGTTTCAACATGATGGAATGCCACGCAAGAACATAATCCAGGCCAACCAAACAGGACTGAATGCCTTCTGCCATTCTCCTGAAAAGTGAGTCAAGAAGCGGTTCATTTACCCAATGCGTTTTATGGTAATGATCACTCAAAATGGTAAAGAGGCCATAGATATTTCGATTTTGCATTAATTCTTTAATGAAGGGTTTTGGTCCAGCCATTGATTTTACCAGCTGTTCCAGCTCCGCAAGATCCAGGTACAGAAGGGCATTTTTTTCAAAAAATGGTCCTTCGAATGGGGTGTAGACCGACTTGATGTACTCGGGTTCATTTCTTAATCTGCTAACGAGGGATTTGACCGCTGCATACGTCATCTCGGGTGTACTGGCCTCTACAACAAGAAGAATAGAATCCGTGTTCTTCGGAAAAATCTTTTTATAATGCTCGCGTGCCTCTTGAATGGGAACATCGGCCGCAAGCATTTCGGTGGTGTTGGTATTGATACCCAGGTACATGAAGGCATAGGAGAAAGAAATGACTGTCGCAAAAGTCGCCAAAGCCAGAACCCACCATGCCCTGTGTTTCACAAAGTCAGCAACTCGACCAAGTGCCGTGGATAACCAATCGAAAGAAAAAGGGACCATAGCGATTATAATCTGTGATCAGGATACGAACCTGGGATATCCTCTACGATGTCGTCATTGTTCCTACCCGCACACACCAAGCTTGCCTCCTACCTAGCTTATTCCGTTATAAAAAAATGTATATCCGCCAGTACCGAAGTTAAGAAGGCGGAATTCCATAACTTGATTCATGCGTACGTCTTGCCAGAATCCTTTTCTGGTTTTGAGGAGATACGGACCAATCCTCACCGACCAATGCAGAATTCACTATCAACAGAGCACAGCTTGAGAGGGGTCGCGATGGGAACGAGACGGGCCAGATGTGCTAACGGGAATGAGAACAAATTACAGTACCAAGGCCACACCGCTAGTGAAAGAGATTAATCGTAACCACCATATTATTTAAGATAAAAAAACCGCAGAAAGCCTGGAGCCAAAAAACCGTCAGCCTACCACAATCCGCCTCCCTTTACGGATTGGAAAATACTGCATTAGGGGTCTCGCCTGGATTTTTCTTCACCCGGCAGGACCAGAAGATTCAGCAACACGTATCTGTCGCAACAACATTTGCGCTTGTGGTCGGTGAATACGTTCCCAAATCCATCGCTTCTTGAGGGGAGGTGTGTTCAGTACTCCGATGAATTCCTTTGCCGCCTCCTGAGAGCGCCCAAATTTCAAATACCACTTCCCCAGATCCAATCGAGCAGGAACATAGTAAGCATCAAGAGCGATGGCTTTTTTGAGGTGCTCCCCTGCAGTCTCTGAGTCTCCTCCTAAAAACCAAGGTAATTCCTCATACATTCGACCTAAAATGTGATGCGCTGGAGCATGCTTCTCGTCAAGTTCCAATACTCGATTCACATGATATCGTAAAGTCTGTAGGGCAAGCGCTGCGGCAATCAAGCCTTGTAACTGAACGGCCTGACCAAGATTGGCAGCATAAAGAAAATGAGCTTCAGCTGAAGACTCTTGTTGCTCCAAAGCTTTTTCGGCCAATCGAGCTCCCTCTTGAAAAGACGCCAATTTTTTCTCCGGATCGACGTACCCCCCATAACCTAAATCTAAATATATACTGGCTAGATGAAGCAATTGAGCGGGTTCGTCAGATTGACCTGCACCGGAGGACACTAAAACTTGAAGCTCTTGTTCTAGCGCCAAGGGAGTTTCATCGTCAGTAAGCCCTTCACCTCCTGCCCACACAAGAGAAGAAAAAAGCACCACGATCCATCCACCTGCACTTCTTAGATGTATCATGAGGATTCGTTCAAAAGGGATAACTTAACCCAGCGAAAACTGCTCCGCCTTCCCTGCTATATCCCCAATCTACCCGGCTGACTAAATTTGGCCGCACAATCCCTCGTAACCCCACACCAGGAGTCACTTCCCATTCATTAAATTGCCTGTACTCAAAATCCTTGTAGGTCCGTCCCATATCTACAAATGGGACCACTTCCCATTCAATTGTCACATTGAACATTTTCAGGGCCATCAAATGCATGCGCTCCTCAATATTCACAGCCACCATATGTTTATCAATAAATCGATCTCTTCCAAATCCTCGAAGATTGTTCTCACCACCCAACGAACTTTGCTCATAAAACGGAATCCCATTACCAAAACTTAATTGCAACATGGCCCGCGCCACAAAAATATACCGCTTGGACGGGCTCGGAAAAAGTTTCCTGGCATCAAACCCATACCGATAGTACAATTGATCATCAATATCCCTACGGTCAAAGTTCTGGGCTAATTCTGCAAAGGCCTCGAATCGAGACCCTGCGGTTGGACTCATGGGATTATCACGCGAATCATACTGGAACACCAAACGATGTGCGAGAATGGTCGCCCCATCCATTCCTGGATCCTCGGAAAAACGATTTTTGGAAAAGGGTTCATCGTCAACCCCTCCTCTTTGGATCTCCACATCACGAAATCGCTGATTGATCGACAATCGTGTGACATCGTTGAGATGAACCCCAAAATCCCAATGGGCTTGAATTTCCCGCCCCGTATAGTTGGTTTCATTGCCCTCCGGGGTTGTTTGTCCTAACCCAAAATACCGTTTCGTCGCATTTTTGAAAAATTGGGCGCCAATATCGACGAAGAACAGTCCCTCAATAAAACCAGGGTCTTGGTAGCGGAATTTGAGCTTTCGCTCAATCTCCTCCGTAAACGATCCCACGACCTCCATTTGCTTTCCCCCAGACCAGTATTGGAAATAGTTGAGGGTCCCCCGAACACCCAAAAACGAATTATGAATCACCATGGGGGCAAAGACCGAGCGAAGATTGCCCTCTTCATCCGAATCGAGCACGGGAGCAATAAGCCCAAAATCTCGTCCGTCGTTTTTGGAAGTGGAAATCGCGGGGACAACAAAGAAAGATTTTTCAGCAAACACGGAGGTGGGGATCATACTTCCCGTTAAGGCCAGGCAGACCATCGCCGCCAACCACGGCACACGGAAAGGCATCATCCAACTGACTCCCTACGATGAAGTCGCCAGATCAGTCTTTGACCGAAGTTTGTCCAGCAGGCCTTCAAATGAGGAGGATTTGATGATTCGCGAAAATTGCCCTCGATAATTTTTGGTCAAACTGACGCCGTCAATAATCACATCATACACGCCCCACTTCTCATTTTTTTTGAGAAGACGATAATCCAAGGGGATTTGTACTTTCGGCGACACCACTTTTGTCTGGACTTCAGCAAAGTCTCCTTTTAGCCGTTCATTCAGATACTCCACCTGTTCTCCGGAATACCCATCGATATTCCCCACATAGGATTGGCTTAAAAACTGCTGAAACAATGCCACAAATTCTTGTTGTTTTTCGACACTAATATTTTTCCATTCGGCCGCGAGGGTACGCTTGGCCATTTCTTCATAATTAAACCGCTGTCCGATAATAGCTTCTAATTTCTCCCGGCGTTCGGTCGCTCGCGTAGAATCTTTCAACGCTTGATCTCCAAGAACGGCTAACACCTCGTTGATCGTCTCTTTCACGGCTTGGGTTGGCGTCCCTTCCCCCCATACCTGCGAGAAAGACAAGAGAGAAACGGTAACCCAAGCCAACACCGTCAATGATCGAGTGCAAGTAGCCCCTCGGATCAAGTGGCTCGACCGAGACCCATCCCTGCTGATCATTTTAGACAACAAGAACCAAATCCTTGTCATAGCTCCTCCACCTGGCTTCAATAAGAATAATTACTCCACATTGCCATGAATAAATTGGCTAATGACTTGCTCTAAATCTATACCGGATTCGGTATCCACTATCGTCCCGCCCTTGGTTAGGGGTTCTCCAGACCCTCCCGGAGAAAGTCCCATAAATTTCTCCCCAATAATCCCGCGAGTTTTGATTGAGGCAATCGCATCATTATACACCGTGATTCCATCCTCTATCGCCAACACGACTTGAGCTTGGTCCTCTTTCAAGAGAATTGACTTCACCCGGCCCACCTCGACGCCAGCGATTTCAACCGATGCCCCCTTCTTTAACCCCGAACTCGATGAAAAATCTGCCGTCAGTTCGTAATAATCCCCGCCCACGAGTTCCAATTTTCCCAACTTAATCGCAAGATACCCTAGGCAGAGAATTCCGACGAGCACAAACAACCCAACAACAAACTCTAATCTTCCACGTTCCATCATATCAACACCTGGCAAGGAAATGGTTTGTTCATTCACGACTCCTCGGGAGAAAGGTCAAATAGTTAACATCGAATAACGTGAAAATTTCTTCTTATGATGCGGCCAAGGATCCCGGAACTGAAATAAATTCATGAACCAAGGGGTCTGATAGCCGTTGAAATTCTTCG
>JAQBGS010000160.1:0-3078 GCA_032128535.1 Nitrospirota bacterium | reverse complement strand
CTTTTTGCCGAAGGCCTTCGATAGCCCGCTCAATCTCATCGGCTTCCCCAGAGAATTCGACATCAAGCCAACCGGTGGTCTCACGAACATCGGCTCGTCGAATACTGGTCACCACCTGATATTCTTTCCCAATTTGATACAGGATTGGTTCGGGAATGCGTGCTTCAGGATACCGGATGTGGAAACGAAGTTTAGCCATTTATCTGCCTCCTGCAATGGCGGGAATAATTGACATTTCATCGCCATCTTTCAATGGGGTCTCTTTGCCGGTCAAAAAGCGAATGTCTTCTTCGTTCACATAAATATTAATAAAACGCCGCACTTCTCCCTGTTCGTCGCAAATTCGTTCTTTAATGCCAGGGTGAGCTGACCCTAAATTCTCAATAATTTCTGCGACCGAATTGCCGGCAATTTCCACTTCATTTTTCCCACCGGTCATTGGCCGAAGGGGAGTGGGGATACGTACCTTAATCATGTTGACTCCTCAATGCCAAAGGTCTGCGTAAAGTGCTTAAGACTGGGTTGTATGCGAGTAGGCCGTCCCACCGAGTCAACGACCGCTTCTTGTGTTTTGAGGCCATTGCCAGTGATATAGGCGACGGTGACTTCGTCTTTTCGTATTAATCCCTGTTTGACTAATTTTCGTAACACTCCAATCGTGACGCCTCCAGCGGTTTCGGCAAAAATGCCTTCCGTTTGGGCGAGGAGCTTGATGCTTTCCACGATTTCATCATCGGTGACGGCATCCATGGCCCCGTGGCTTTCTGCAACAGTTTTGAGCGCATAATAGCCATCGGCAGGATTGCCAATGGCTAAGGATTTGGCGATGGTATTCGGTTTCACGGGCTTGAAAAAATCGCGGCCATTTCGATACGCCGTCGCGATAGGTGAGCACCCTTCGGCTTGTGCGCCATTGACTTTGGTGGAGACGGAATCAAGAATACCGATTTTTTCAAATTCTTTTAACCCCTTCCAGATTTTCGTGAGCAACGATCCTGAAGCCATGGGCACGACGACTTGGTCCGGCGCTCGCCAACCCAATTGTTCGGCGGTTTCAAACGCCAGGGTTTTTGAGCCTTCAGCATAATAGGGCCGAATATTGATATTCACAAATGCCCAGTGCCGTTCTCCCGCGATTTCACTACAAAGGCGATTGACGTCATCATAATTGCCCTCAATCTCAATGACATTTGGGCGATAGATGAGATTGCCTAATACTTTCGCTGCTTCAAGGTCACCGGGAATAAACACATAGCATTTCATGCCTGCCGAAGCCGCATGGGCCGAAACGGAGTTGGCTAAATTTCCGGTAGAAGCACATGCCACGGTTTCAAAGCCCAGTTCGCGTGCGCGGGTCAGGGCAATGGCCACAACGCGATCTTTAAAGGACAGGGTAGGGTGATTCACGCAATCGTTCTTAATGTACAAATGATCAAGCCCCAAAAAGGCGCCGAGATTTTTGGCATGCACCAGAGGGGTAAATCCGGCATGTTCGCCAATATAATTGGTGCCCTCGACGGGAAGCAGGTCTATATAGCGCCAGAGGCTTTTCGGACCAGCAAGGATCTTTTCCCGTGTCATTTCTTTTTTAATGGCCGCATAATCATATTTCACTTCCAAGGGCCCAAAGCAGAGTTCGCACACGTGAATATCCTGCGTGGGATATTCCTTCCCACATTCCCGGCAAACCAGTGATTGCATTTTCTTTGTCATGATGGAATCCTCATCTTCAAAACAGCAGGGATGCTTGTATCGCTCCGTATGAAGAGGTGAGCCTTAAATGGCACAGGCCTCTGGTTCGTCATAATCCATAAGTTCTGTCAGCGATGCTTCCGGCCCACAGAGTGTGCATGCGGGATTACGCTTCACGCGTATTTCTCGAAACGTTGTGGTGCGGGCATCAAAATCTAATAACCGATCCGTCAGAGGCTGGCCAATCTTTAAAATGAGCTTGATGGCTTCGGTGGCTTGAATGGTGCCAATAATGCCCGCGACCACTCCGATAATTCCTGCTTCCTGACAAGTCGGCACGACGCCTTGTGGTGGCGGATTTTTAAAAATACAGCGATAGCAGGCTGATTGATTGGGGACGATGGTCATGACGCGGCCTTCAAAGCGAAGAATGCCACCATGGACAAGCGGTTTGTTTTCCATATAGCACGCATCGTTGATCAAAAACTTGGCGGGGAAATTATCCACGCCATCAATCACGACATCATATTGACTGATAATTTCTCGGGCGTTGTGAGCCGTGAGTCGCTCTTCATAGGTGTTGACCTGCACATCAGGGTTTAACGCCTGAATTTTTTCTTTGGCCGACTGCGTCTTAGAACGGCCCACGTCAGGTGTATGGTGGAGGACCTGCCGTTGAAGATTGGAAAGGTCTACGACGTCACTATCAATTAATCCAATGGTGCCAATGCCAGCGGCTCCCAAGTAATAGGCGACAGGGCAGCCCAAACCGCCTGCGCCCACGATAAAGACTTTGGCTTGCGAGAGTTTCTTTTGGCCTTTCCCGCCCACTTCGGGCAAGAGTATATGTCGGCTATAGCGTGTGATCTGATCTTCGGTAAAGCTCATGGCTGTTCTTGTGTTGAAGGACAACGGTTAAATATTGAAGTATTTTTCAATGCTGAGATAGCGTTCGCCTGTGTCGCAGAGGATCGTCACCACATTTTTCCCTGGTCCTAACGATTCAGCGATTTTTTGAGCGGCAAAGACATTCGCACCAGCCGAGATCCCCACCAAAAGGCCTTCTTTCTTCGCAAGCTGCTTCGTGGTTTGATAGGCCTCTTCGTCTGTGACCGTCATAATTTGATCAAGCAAGGCTCGGTTCAAGACACTGGGGATAAAACCGGCGCCAATGCCTTGAATTTTATGCGGGCCAGCTTCGCCTCCGGATAAAACTGGCGAACCGGCGGGTTCAACCGCCACGATTTTGACCTTGGGGTTTTTCTCTTTAAAGACTTCCCCGCAGCCCGTAATCGTCCCACCGGTTCCTACGGCGGCGACAAATGCATCGATCTTGCCCTCGAGCGCGTCCCAAATTTCCACTGCGGTGGTTTTTCTGTGCATAGC
>JAQBGS010000159.1:0-3411 GCA_032128535.1 Nitrospirota bacterium | reverse complement strand
GGCACCTTTTCATACTGCTTTTCTTTAATGTGGTGTGTTGGAGTTGTGCTCCCGTTAATAGTGAACTGCAATCAGATTTCGTGATTGGTGTGGTGGACCCTCAACGAATTTTACTCGAAACAACGAAAGGGAAGCAGCTTTCAGAGGCTCTTACCGCGTTTATGAAAGACCGGCAACTTCTTGTGGAATTAGAACAAAAAGAGCTTCGTGGTCTGGAAGAGGAATTGCGTGCTCAAAGGACCGTCCTGAGTCAATCAGCACGAGAATTGAAAGAGGAGCAGTTTCGTCAAAAAATGGGGGTCTATCAGCAAAAAGTTGCCGATTTGAACCGAGAGGTTCAAGATAAACAGCGAGAACTGCAAAATGAATTTCGCCGACAAGTCGGAGATATGGTTTCTCAAGTTGCAAAAGCGAGAAATTTGGGGTTGGTGCTTGAACATGGGCCTAGCTCTGGGACCTTGTTTTATCAGGAGAGTTGGGACATTTCGGCCGAAGTTATTCAGGCCCTGAATCAGAAGAATGAAAATGCGGGAACTCCATAAAGACATTGTGATTGTTGACGAGGTCTGTGGCCTGCTAGGAAGCTGGAATATTTCATGGAGTGGAATAAGGAGGAACTCATATGGCTCAAGAGGAATTAGATATCCTCGCTATTCAAGCCTTACTTCCGCACCGGTATCCGTTTTTGCTGGTTGATCGGATTCTTGAGCTAGAAGACGCGAAGCGGATTGTCGGAATTAAAAATGTCACCGCAAATGAGCAATTTTTTCAAGGTCATTTCCCTGGGCAGCCGATTATGCCAGGCGTGTTACTTCTCGAGGTGATGGCACAGGTTGGCGGGGTCTTAGCCAGGAAATCGGCCGCAGGGAAAGGCCGGCCTACTGTCTTTCTCACGGGAATTGAAAAAGCGAAATTCCGTCGTCCGGTTGTTCCGGGTGATCAATTGCGTGTAGAGGTTGAGGTCGTACGGAGGAAAGATCCGTTCTGGAAAATGTCGGGGCAGATACTTGTTGAATCATCCTTGGTTTGTGAGGCGGAAATGACCGCCATGGTGAGAGATGAAGCGGAGGGATGATCTCGAAGGTGAAGCCCCTCCTTTATTTAAATCCTGGTGTCCTTGGAGTTGGCAAATAATTCAATGATGAAGTGAGAACGTCATGAATATTCATCCCACAGCGATTGTGCATCCAAAGGCGAATGTTGGAGAAGATGTGCGTATTGGTCCATATTGTGTGATCGGTGAACATGTCACAATTGGCGATCAAACGGAATTGTCTCCTCATGTGTGCATTGAAGGACACACGGAAATTGGACGTTGTTGTCGGATATTTCCTTTTGTATCCATTGGGACACCTCCGCAACATTTGCAATATAAAGATGAACCCACCAAAGTCTGTATTGGCGATCATAATATTATTCGTGAAAATGTGACCATAAATCGTGGCACTGTATTTGGAAATGGGACCACACGAATCGGGCACCATAATTTTTTGATGGCGTATACCCATGTGGCGCATGATTGTGAGCTTGGCAATCATATTGTCATGGCGAATGCCGCAAATTTAGCTGGGCACGTTTCAGTGGGAAATTCGGTCGTGATCGGAGGATTGGTTGGTGTGCATCAATATGTCCGGATTGGGGAATATGCGATGGTTGGTGGGTGCTCGGCGTTGGGACGGGACGTGCCTCCCTTTGTTCGCGCGGCAGGAGGCTATCGGGCGCAGATGTTCGGCCTGAATACCATAGCGTTGCGGCGTCATGGGTTTTCTGCTGTGCGGATGGCTACGCTGAAAGCCGCGTTTGAACTGTTGTTTCGGCAGGGACATCGTCTCCAGGAAGCAATTAAATTAGCCAGAAATGATTATGGTGAGAGTACCGAGGTCTTGAGTTTGCTGACTTTTCTTGAAAGTACCAGTCGAGGGATCTGCCAGGTCTCATCTCGAGAGCTTGATGAAGATGAAGAATAGGGAAGCCGTTGATAATGTGAGACCATGCTGTGACCCCATCTGACGATGGCAAATGCATAGGATTGATTGCTGGGGATGGGCGCTTCCCTATCATTTTTGCTGACAATGTTCGTCGGTTAGGGTTTACTGTTTCAGCCATTGCCCATCTGGGATCCACTCTTCCCGAGCTTGAATCTCACGTTGAGCATATTCATTGGCTGAAAATGGGCCAGTTTAGCAAAGCACTCGCTGCGTTGAAGCAGGATGGTGTAAGCCAAGCCGTCATGTTAGGTGGGATAAAAAAGACCAATGTCTTTACTACTCTTCGTCCCGATCTCCGAGCATTGGCTATCCTCAGCCGTTTGAAGCATTGGAAGGATGATGCAATCCTTCGCGAGGTAGCAGGTGAACTGGAACGAGAGGGGATTGAAATTTGTGAATCAACCTTTGGCCTTGAAGGAATCTTAGCTGACGAAGGGTATTTGACCTCGAAGAAACCCAGCAAAAAAGAAGAAGAAGACATTCAGTTTGGGTGGGAGACCCTAGCAACATTGGGACAGTTGGACATTGGGCAGTGTGTGGTGGTCAAAAATCGAGTCATTGTTGCCGTTGAGGCGGTGGAAGGAACTGATGAGGCGATTGCCCGCGGCGGCAAGCTTGGTGGCAAGGGGGCGGTGGTCGTCAAACGTACAAAGCCTCATCAAGATTTACGGTTTGATTTGCCAGCCATTGGTCCTCAAACGATTCGAACCATGGTTGCGGTTCAGGCCTCTGTCCTGGCGATAGAAGCAGGCCGGACGGTGATTCTTGACCGGGAGGAAGTTTTGTCTCAAGCGAAGGAAGCTGGAATTGCAATTATTGGGAAAGCAGTCCAGGTTCAAGCCATCCAGCCTGGCGCGTCATAAGATTATTCGACGAACTTTTTTGTCAATGTCCTTGATGGCATGTTGGCAGAGAGTCCTTCCTTTTTCTTCAATAACTAGCACGTGATGACGCAACCTCTACGAGTAGGAGTGATTGGTGTCGGTCATTTAGGGCGGCATCATGTTCGTATTTTTTCGACACTCCCTTCGGTCACGTTGGTGGGGATCAGTGATACGGATGCCTTACGTGGACAGGAATTGGCTGATGAATTCAAGATCGTATTCTATCCAAGTCCTGATGAGTTGCTGTCTTGTGTTGATGCCGTGAGCGTGGCTGTTCCCACGTCCGTTCATTTCCCTGTGGTGCGGTCCTGTTTGAACCAGAATTGTCATGTGCTGGTCGAAAAGCCCATCACCAGTGAGGCATCAGAAGGGGAAGAATTAGTCCAACTGGCCAAAGATAAAGGTAAGATTCTTCAGGTGGGCCATGTTGAACGGTTTAATCCCATTCTCGAAAAGGTTCGTCCCTTTATCCATAAACCGGGGTTTATTGAATGCCATCGTCTTAGTCCATTCCAACCTCGTGGGACGGATGTGGATGT
>JAQBGS010000158.1:0-2556 GCA_032128535.1 Nitrospirota bacterium | reverse complement strand
AAAAAGAATCAACCCCTTCCTCCACCTCGTCTCTCAAAAGTCCGACCAGGACCTGCTCAAGGCTATCGCACGTACATGTCAGCCGACGGGATAGCCATCTTGGTTGGCAAAACCGCGAAGGACAATGATCACCTCACGTTTAAAGTCGGCAAACCCGATGACCTCTGGCTCCATGCACGAGGCACACCGGGATCGCATGTCATCGTTCGGTTAGACAAAGGCCAGACGGTGCCACACGAAACCCTGAAAGACGCGGCCACGCTAACCCTTTGGTTTAGTGATTTGCGAAAAAGTGGAAAAGGCGAAGTGATCTATACCCTGCGCAAGTTCGTCAAAAAAGCCAAAGGCCAAAAGCCCGGCGCCGTCCAAGTCACCCGAGACAAGTCCATGTGGACTGAATTGAAAGATGAGCGACTCGAGCGTTTCAAGGGATCCTCTTCTTAAACCCCTTATTTAAAAACCCACCCTTAGTCGAAAACTGCCAAAAGCCATTAAAGTTGCCAATGCCATTGTAGAAGTAGCGCGGAAATCAACTCAAATGGTATGGTCTTTTTCTCTACAATACGAGAATTCATTCAGAGATCCAGATTGACATGGCTGACATTATTATCTCGTACGCACGTGAAGACCGGAGTTTTGCTCAACAACTTGCAGATGTATTTATGAAGGCAGGCTTGAAGGTTTGGTGAGATCGGGAAATATCGGCTGGTCAGGATTTCGGCGATATGATCGAGCAAAAAATCCGCCAGTCTGTTGCTGTCATCGTGTTGTGGTCTGAAAGTTCCGTAAAATCTGACTGGGTGCGAGGTGAAGCCAGTCTGGCGGCGGAGCTTAACAGGATTGTGACAGTAAGGCTGGACGATTGCAATTTGCCAATCAGATACCGGAATTATCATTCACCGAAAATCTTTAAATCAAAGGAAGAATTTGAAAAACTGCTTGATGTATTACAGGACAAAATAAATCAGGCTGCCAAGGAAGACGGTTCATCAGAAACAATCAATTTGAATAAGGATGCAATCGGTCTTACCATGACTGGTAATTTTTGGACAGATTACTGGGCAGTGACCAAAACCGGTTGGAAACATCCATTTTCGTTCGCGAAACAATTCGAAAATAGTGCGGTATTTTATAAACAACACAAGAAAATAATCTGGATAATCGTCGTTACATGGATGATTCTCCAAATAGCCTTACAAACCCAGGAAGGAGGTTACTAAATATTTCCCTTGCAATAATTCGTCTGTATTGAAATACTCGATTTTTCAGCAACCCAGGACACTTACTTTTCATAGTTATTTTGCTTCAATCGGCAACAAAAACCATCCACCCAATCGTTAAAACTCTCCACTTTACTTCCCAGGAATTACGCGATAAAAATTCAACATGTTACTGGTTACATTTGCAACAGAATTGGTCTTCCCCTGATTTTGTTGACACATTCGAAAAGGTTCATAATGAGCCAGGAGGTGTGTCATGGAAAAGCGGAGGAGATTTTCCAAGGAATTTAAGCACGAGGCCGTCCAGATGGCGAGAGGTGCGAGCCTCTCCATCAAACAAGTGGCAGCAGATTGAGGGCTTCACACGAATGTGTTGAGTCGATGGTGTCGCGAACAGAAGTGTGAGGGACCGAAGGCGTTTCGAGGCCAGGGCCTTCCGCGGGATGAAGAAGTAGCCAGACTGAAACGGGAGTTGGCCCGCGTGAAGCGAGAACGAGATTTTTTAAAAGACGCGGCGGTCTTCTTTGCCAGGGATACGCCGCGAGGTATGCCGTGATTGCCTCCTGTTGCAACCTGTTTCCCATTCGCATGATGTGTCGTCTCCTGCGCGTCTCGCCAAGTGGGTACTACGCGAGGCACACTCGTCCGAAGAGCCGTCGGGCGAGGGCCAATGCGGCGTTGGCCCAAGAGATTCGACGCATTCATACTGAGAGTGGTGAGGTGTATGGTAGCCCGAAGATCTGGAAAGAATTGCAGGGGCAAGGACAGTCTTGTGGCCAGCATCGGGTGGCTCGGCTCATGAACCAGGCGGGGCTTCAAGGCATTCCGTCGAAGAAGCGTTGGCGTACCCGCAAAGCGGGCAATCGCCCAGAGGGGGTGACCAATCATCTAGCCCGAGACTTTACCGCCGTGACGCCGGACACGAAATGGGTGACGGATATCACGTATATTCCGACGGCCGAAGGGTGGCTGTATCTGGCCGTCGTGTTGGATTTGTTCTCGCGTCAGGTCATTGGGTGGGCGATGCAACCCCAGCAAGACTGTGGCTTGGTGCTCCCAGCCGTTCGGATGGGGTTAGGGCAACGGATGACCTCAGAAGCCGTGGTCTTACACTCAGATCGTGGGGCACAATACACCGCCCACGAGTTTCAAACCTTCCTGACCACCCATGGGATGGTCAGCAGCATGAGCGGTGTGGGAAATTGTTATGACAACGCGGTGGCCAAAAGTTTCTTTGGGCTCTTAAAACGGGAACGCGTCCATCGATGTCGCTATCGGACTCGAGCCGAAGCCCGGGCCGACATCTTTGACTATATTGAACGGTTTTATAACCGGC
>JAQBGS010000157.1:0-2991 GCA_032128535.1 Nitrospirota bacterium | reverse complement strand
GGTTGCGAATGATTACGCAAAAATATGAAATTGTTTTAATTTTCGATGAGGTCATCACGGGGTTTCGAGTGCAGTACGGTGGGGCACAGGCGCGGTATCACGTTCTACCGGATCTCACGTGCCTAGGAAAAATAATCGGTGGAGGGTTGCCTATCGGGGCCTACGGAGGGCGGAAAGACATGATGCAAATGATTGCACCGGCAGGGCCTGTTTATCAGGCAGGTACCCTCTCAGGGAATCCCGTGGCGGTGGCGGCAGGAATGGAAACCTTACGGCAATTGAAAAAGCCTGGTGTCTACAAAGAATTGGAAAGAAAATCCAAGATGGTCGCGGAAGGGCTAGGCGAAGCGGCAAGAGCAGCGAAGATTCCCTACTATCAGGCCCGGGTCGGTTCAATGCTCGGGGGATTTTTTAAAGAGGGTCCGGTCACTGATTATGCGAGTGCAAAAAAATCCGACACGGCAAGATACGGCAAATTTTTTCATGGCATGCTTAATCAGGGTATCTATTTGGCCCCTTCCCAATTTGAAGCCATGCTGTTGTCTACGGCACATTCTACTTCTCATATTCGGCATACCCTGTCTGCTGCTCAAAAAATATTTAAGACGCTTTGAACGTATTTTGGCAAAACAACCCAGGTTCATCCTTTTAATTGAAATGTTCTAATAGGGTTCTGTAGAATTCCACTGGTTTTTTCTGGTTTGCCCTAGGCATAATCTGATTTGCGTAGGTGATCGGATATTTAGAAGTCCCGATGGAAATGGCTTTTGCCATAATAGGGGTATGGCTTGAGTTTTTGCTAAAATGCTCCAGATACTTGGTGCTTCTTCTATGCCAAATTCCAACTTTTTCTTCCCCTAAAGTAAAGGATTGCAAACCATGAATATGTTTATTGCCAAACCAAGGATCACCTTAATATTGATCAGTGTAATTCCTCTATTCCTCATTGGGTGTGCGGCAACTCAAGTTGGTTTGGAAAAGAAAGATCTGAAAGTCCAAACCAAAATGTCAAAAACAATTTTTTTAGATTTGGACAATCAAATAGAAAAAACTGCATTTGTCGAATTCAAAAACACCTCTGACAAAGATATTGATCTGATTGAGGCAATAAAAAAGTCCGTCCGTGATCGTGGATACACAATCGTGGACAATGCCAAACAGGCGGCCTATATTTATCAAGGAAATATTCTCTATGTGGGAGAGGCCGACCCGGCTGCTCTCCGGACTGCCGTCCACGGTGGGTATGGCTCAACCGTTGGAGGGGCCGCTGCTGGTGGAGCCATCGGCTATGGCTTGGGCGGTGGAAGAGGTGCGGTAATAGGTGGTGCGGCCGGAGGTATACTGGCTAGCGCGACAGAATTGGTAACCGGGTCTCTGACCAAAGATGTCACCTATACCATCATGACTGATTTTCAATTAACGGAAAAAACCACCAAAGGTAAGAAAATTCATCAAGCCCGAGTTGCGTCAACGGCCGAACAGGTTAATCTGGAATGGGAAGAGGCAGAGGGGAAGTTGGTGGAAGGACTGGCTAAATCCTTGGGTGGTTTGTTGTAGAATCTAACAGCTCAACATCAATTAATGATCCAGGAGGGCCAACGTTACCTCCTGGATTTATCGTTTACTGGCCGCCGACGATTATTCTTTACGCACCACGGATTCACCGCTCTCCTTGAAGCAGCCAACAGATCAGTTCTCCATACATGGCCCTCCTGCAAACAAAATTCATCCTCCCCAAAACAGGACTACAAAAACCAAAACTAAGGACACCCACGAATTCAATTTCCTGAACCCACTTTCCCACAATCCTTATAGAAGCCCTCTCTGGTCTTCTCCTGATTTTGAGGACACATCTAAAAAGAGCCACAATAGGCCAGGAGGTGTGTCATGCCACAGCGAAGGAAGTTCTTCGACGGAATTCAAACAGGAAGCGGTCCAGATGGCCACGGGTGCCAACCCGTCGATCAAGCAAGTCGCCACGGATCTAGGCATTAATGCCAACGTGCTCAGTCGCTGGTGCCAAGAGCAGCAACGTGAGGGGCTCAAGGCCTTTCGAGGCCAGGGCGTTTCCCGTGATGAAGAACTGGCCAAGCTGAAGCGAGACTGAGCTCGCGTGAAGCGAGAATGGGGGTTTTTAAAAGACGCGGCGGCGTTCTTTGCCAAGGCCACGCTGCGAGATATGCCATGATTGCTCGTTGCGGCAACCGATTACCCATTCGAATGATGTGTCGATTGTTGCGAGTCTCGCCGAGTGGATACTCTGCGAGCCAACGGCGACAGCCAAGTCCACGAGTACTGGAGAATGCGCAACTCGTGGAAGAGATGCATATGATCCATACGGAGCATGACGGGGTGTATGGCAGCCCAAAGATGTGGCAGGAGTTACGGATGCGGGGAATGTCCTGCGGCCAACATCGGGTGGCCCGACTCATGAAGCAGGCAGGGCTCCAAGGGATTCCGTCTCGGAAATGATGGTGCGGTCGAAAGGCCGGCGACCGGCCACAGGCTGTGACGAATCATCTGGCCCGGGACTTTTCAGCCAAGACGCCCAATACGAAATGGGTGACCGACATCACGTATATCCGTACAGGAGAAGGTTGGCTTTATCTGGCCGTCATCTTGGATTTATGTTCTCGTCAGGTGATTGGGTGGTGGTCGATGCAACCGCAGCGCGGTTGCGAGGTGGTGATCCAAGCCGTGCTGATGGCGGTGGGCCAACGGACCACTCCTGGTACTGTGGTCCTGCACTCGGATCGGGGAATGCCGTATACGGCCCGGGGAGTATCAGGCCTTGTTGAAAGCCTATGGAATTGTCAGCAGCATGAGCGGGGTGGGCAATTGCGATGATAAGGCCGTAGCGGAAAGTTTCTTTGGGCTCTTAAAACGGGAACGGGTGAACCGGCGCCACTATGGGACTCGGGCCGAGGCCCGCGCTGAGGTGTTGGACTATATCGAACGGTTCTATAATCGTCGGCGCAGGCATGTTCACCG
>JAQBGS010000156.1:0-3295 GCA_032128535.1 Nitrospirota bacterium | reverse complement strand
CTTGATTTGATTCGTGTGACAATCCAGATAATTTCGCCTCTAAAACACGCGACTTTTCTGGGTAAATCATTTTCAAAGGAGAAGTTATTGCCAAATCTTTGCTTTGGACAATGTCAGTACCCGAATTCCAAATTAGGACTTTTGTTGCTTTAAGTTGTTCTAGAACTTCAGACTGATAAGACCCGGAAAATCCTGGTATACAGGACATTGAATCACTGATCAATCAATGGATGATAGTCACGTGAATGGTCTGTTCACCGTCTAATCTTCATGAAGTTGGCAATACCGCGGGCTGAGTTTATTGCCCATACGTCTTTCCTCATCTTCCTCACCCAACACCAATTTTATATAGGTAAACACAGGATTAGGATTCACTTGAGAGGTCAGACTCCAGCACGACGAGAACGCCTCGCATGATGGGATGAAACGTACAGTGGTAGGGATAAGAGCCTGGTGGTAAATGATCTATTCGGAATGTTTGGTTGGAACCAATGGGT
Organism: Nitrospirota bacterium; assembly: GCA_032128535.1. Lineage (GTDB taxonomy): Bacteria > Nitrospirota > Nitrospiria > Nitrospirales > UBA8639 > Nitrospira_E. The sequence goes on along the minus strand of JAQBGS010000156.1, from coordinate 2,798 downwards.
CCAGAATCAAACGCGCATCGTTGCCCGGTGGTACACCCATCGTGCGTGATGGAATGGAGAGTAGAGGTTCGGTTTTCCCAGGAGATTGGCGTGCCCGTTCCGATATGTACTAATTCCGGGGAATAGTGCGGAGGGAACGTGCTAATCGTGATCCGGAGCGTCGGGGGGGCTGCTGAGGCAAAAGATCCTAGCAAAAACGTACTCACCATCAGGAGAACGAGCCAAGGTATTTTCAGAGGCTCATAGACCAGAGACCATTTCCGCATCATCCTCTTTGGTTTGATCTCATTCTTTGTCACCTGCATGATCATTTTACCTCTGGTTATTGAGCCTCGCCTGGTATTGTTCCACATCACGCTGCGGTTTTCGTCTGTTCATCGGCAATCAAGTAAGAGGCGTGTGCCAAACAACTCAGGTAATATTTTAAGAATCAAGGTTCTTCCCCTTCATGATGCTATGTCTGCCTTTTGGCAGACGTTGTGGGTTCACCTCGAATGGATCATATCTAAGAACGGCCCAAGCAGAAGCAGTTCCAATGCGAAGAGCGTGAAGATCTGATATACAAGTTCCACGGTTAGACCTCCTTCTTGATTATAGGGTGGATTTGGTTCGACAAGTATTAAGGCCAAAGACTGTCCAGGCCGGACAGTACCCCGCCGTTCCAGTGAGTAAGGCGACGATTCCAACCACACTCAACGTGGCCCTGCCCCAAGTGGGAAGGTCTAGAAATAATGCCCCCAGCACCAAATACCCTCCTACCACCAACCGAATAACTTTTTCCGTTCCTCCAATATTCCTTACCATGTTGTCCTCCTTGCTTATGGGTTGCGTGTCTCACACTTAGCTTGAGCAAGGGCAATGCCATACTTCAAATCAAGAATCCGTCTTGATTTTTACTTTTAAGAACAATGAGTTGTGGAAAGACTAACGAGCAGGGAGGTCAGACGGACATGGAAAGCGTTAAGGTGGAAACGTTAATTGTTAAGTGGAATTTAACGGTGATGTTAATAATAAAAATGGGATTCCATATTGGTAGATTTTCCTCTATAGCATGACACGGCCCACCCCTACTTCCTTTGCCGCCCGCTCTTGATGTCCGCCGGTTGAGCAAGGCTTCAAGGAGATGTTCATTCTCTTTTTCATGTTCCCAGTTCCTGATTCGCTGGGGATCAATTTTTTGAAACAGGCGAAGGATAACTCAAAATACCTCCTGTCAGATTAAAGACGTTCGTAAAGCCACTTTGAAGAAGAATTCTAGAGGCGAGGTAGCCACGTAGGCCGACACGGCAATAGACGACGGTTTCTTGAGCGGGATCGAGTTCTTGGAGATGGTCTCTGAGTTCGTCCACGGGAACCAGGCGGGCCTGAGGAAGATGCGTTTCTTGAAATTCATCTGTGGTGCGGACATCTAACAATTGAAGAGAGGTGTTTGCAGCCAGCTTCTTTTTCAATTCTTCGCCGGTGATGGTCGTGACTTCTCCGCGTAACGTATTGGCCGCCACGAAGCCTGCCATGATGACCGGACCTTTGGCCGAATTAAATTGTGGGGCATAAGCCAAGTCCAATTGCTCCAAATCCTGGACTTTCATGTTGGCATGTAACGCGGTCGCCAGCACATCAATTCGCTTATCGACTCCCTGCTCGCCCACGATTTGGGCCCCCCAGGAGTTTCCCCGAATCTTGCTCCACCACTAATTTGATATGGAGGACTTCCGCCCCGGGATAATATCCGGCGTGATCCAACGGGTGAGTGACCGACACGAAATACTTCAAGCCATGGGCGCGGGCTTCATGCTCCGTCAACCCGGTTTTCCCGGCGGTGATGCCCATGCTCTCGACAATGGCGGTCCCCAATGCTCCATGAAACTGTAAGTCTCCACCAGCGGCATTGGCCCCGGCCACTCGCCCTTGTTTGTTGGCCGGTCCGGCTAAGGGAATCCTGGTCCGTTTCCCGGTCACAAGGTGCATCGTTTCCACTGCGTCGCCTGCGGCATAGATGGTGGGGTCAGACGTTTGTTGTCGTTCGTTGACGGCAATTCCGCCGGATACTCCAATTTCCAAGTCGGCGTCTCGCGCAAGCTTGAGTTCCGGACGAACGCCAATCGAAAGAATCGCCAGATCCATGGGAAGCCGTGTTCCGCTGTCCAATTCGGCTTCTTGTGCTGACTCTCCATGTTGAAGAAACCCTGCAATCCCATCGTTTGTAATGATGTTGATGCCTTTCTCTTCTAAGTGATGGGCCACTAATCTTGCCATGTCTGAATCAAAGGGTGGCAGAATGTACGGAGCTTTTTCGATGATGGTTACCGTCATTCCCAGATGCGCCAACGCTTCGGCCGTTTCCAAACCGATAAACCCGCCGCCAATGATCAGGGCTTTTTGGGAAGGATGATCATGAAGAAAAGATTTAATTCTATCGGAATCAGGAACAGTTTTAACCGAAAAAATATTGTTGGCATGAATGCCAGGGATGTTGGGGACGATGGCCCCAGCTCCAGGAGCCAAAATCAATCTGTCATACGGATGAGACGCCAAGGTTCCCGAGATTAAGTTTTTGACCTGGACACACTTTTTGGTTCGTTCAATGTTGAGCACTTCATGGAAAACGTTGACACGAACCCGGAATCGTTTCCAAAACCGTTCGGGTGTTTGAAGCAGAAGGTCGTCGCGATCCGTGATTGTTTCTCCTACATAATAGGGAAGCCCACAGTTGGCAAAGGACACATACGGCCCCTTTTCAAAAATGGTAATGTCAGCGGATTCGTTCGTGCGACGGGCTTTGGCTGCTGCACTAGCAC
>JAQBGS010000155.1:0-3745 GCA_032128535.1 Nitrospirota bacterium | reverse complement strand
CCTCACGCCTCACGCCTCACTTTTCACTATCATATTGTTTGAGTTTTGAGTGAAGTAAGCCGAAAGAAATGGGAGTGAGCTTCTGTTTGTTAACGATCCTGTGATGAACACCTTGGAATCTAATATACCCAGTTCAGTGGTGGCTACCGAACTGCCCACGAGTGGCAGGGTCTATACCATACTCCTGGTTGATGATGAAAAAGTGGTGCGGCTGGTTGCCAAACGACGGCTGAGAAAACTGAATCTGCGACTACTTGAGGCAGAGAATGGTCGGGAAGCTCTTGAGATCCTGGAACGGGAAACCGTGGATTTGGTGATGTCCGATTGGATGATGCCGGAATTAGATGGTCTGGGTCTGTGTGAGGCGATCAAACAAGATGAAAGATGGCGATCAGTCCATTTTATCCTCATGACCGCCCTAGACCAGCCGGCGCAAATTGCTGAAGGATTGAGCCGAGGGGCGGATGATTTTTTACCAAAATTTGCGTCTCAACAAGAAATTCTCGCTCGAGTAGGGGCTGGACTTCGTGCTCGTCAATTACGGTTGGATCTTGAAGAATCGTATCGGGTGATCACCGAAAAACAGGCGGAGCTTGATGCCGAATTGTATTCGGCTTCGGAATTTGTGAGGTCTCTGCTCCCCGCGCCAGGGGAGGTGGTCCCGGGGATGCGGTTGGCTTGGGAATTTCTCCCGTCCTCTCGCTTGGGTGGGGATTTGTTTCAAGTGGCGCAGTGGGGCGAGGATCATGTGGGTATCATGGTCCTGGATATGTCCGGGCATGGCACTGGCCCCGCCTTGCGGGCGGTCTCTTTGACCATGTGGTTTAAGGGGGCCCATATTGCGCAATCCTTTCCCAGTTTTGATCCCGGCGAAATCGTGACGCGTCTGAATGCAGAAAATCCGATGACGGACCAAGGGGACTATTTTACAATTTGGGTCGGAGTTCTCCAGTTGTCCACACGTATCCTGCGCTTTGCCAGTGCCGGACATCCTGGTGCAGTTTTAGTCAGAAAAGATGCGTCATCGGTGGTATTGGGTGAGAAAACTTGGCCAACAGGATTTTCACCTGATGAAATCTATTCCACCAACTCGATCAGTCTAGCCAATCACGATCGACTGTATGTCTTTAGCGATGGAATTTATGAGGTGGTCAATGAGGACAACGAAATTTTGGGGAGGCAACGGTTGCGGACCGCTCTGGAAGGCGTCTCGACGCGTCCCATGAAATTGGGTCTGAAAAGTCTTATCCATTCCAGCCGGTCATGGCAGGCCGATGGGATTTTTGGGGACGACGTGGCCTTGATCGGGTTGGAATGGACCGAGGCATCCCAAGACGCACATCCATTATGAAGAATGAACACCCGCGTATTCTGATCGTTGATGATGATGATCTCAATCTGGAGGTCTTAGTCGAATGTCTGAGGGATGAGCCCTATGAATTGGTTCAGGCCCGCGATGGCGTGCAGGCTTTAGATCTCTTACGCCATGATCAAAAGGGATTTGAGGCGATGGTTCTGGACCGAATGATGCCCGGCATGAATGGTCTCGAAGTGATGAACGCATTGAAGGCTGATGAACACTTTCAATGGCTACCGGTCGTGATGCAAACATCGGCAGCTTCACCTCGCGAAATATGTGAGGGAATGGAAGCGGGTGTCTTTTTTTACCTGACGAAGCCCTTTGACCCGCAGGTCTTACGACGACTAGTGGGCGCAGCGGTAGAAGAAGGCCGAAAATGGCAAAACGTCTCCAGAAATTTGCGAGTGCAGGTCAAGACCATCGGGTGCTTGCAACAAGGGCGCTTTCGCGTTCAAACCATGGACGAGGCTTATGATCTGGCTTTGCTGATCGGCCAAGCCTGTCCCGATTCAGAAAAGGTCGCCTTTGGATTAAACGAGCTGATTATGAATGGCGTCGAACATGGCAATTTGCAAATTGGCTATGATGAAAAAACACAGCTTCAAGAAACCAATCAATGGGAAGAAGAAATTACTCGTCGACAAATGATGGAAGAACATGCCCACAAATTCGTCGAAGTGATATTTGAGCGGCATACCGATCAGATTCGATTAACCGTGACCGATCAAGGGGCAGGATTCGACTGGGGTGAGTATCAAGAAATACGAGCGGATCGAATCATGGAAAGTCATGGCCGGGGGATTGCCATGGCCAAGGCCCTGAGTTTTGATCATGTGGAATATCAGGGGAACGGGAATCAAGTGGTCTGTGTCGTGAACTTAGGAAATCAGGTTGCGCCTCAACAGGATTCGGTCAGGGATCTGGTGGGACGAGAACAGTAAGGAGTCGGTTTACCGTATTTTTCGGAGGTATTTTTTGAATACTTTTCTCAGACGACTAGAGAAGGAAATCCCTTAATGCAGATATCGGATCACATTCATGCTGGCGTCCTGGTTCTGACCTTAGCGAACATTGGGAAAAACATCCCTATCTCCACAACAAAAGCCCAACCATCGCCCTCAGGTTTTCCCAGGTTGGGGGCAACTCCGAGGAACCTTTGATATGACATCCCCTTCTGCCGTTGATTTCGTCGACATGGAAGAGCTGTTACTCCCAATAATTGAAAGGTTGGAGAAGAAAGACTTTAACCTCCCAACCCTTCCGCAAATCGCGAATCAAGTACTCGCGCTGACCACTGACCCTGAGGCCAATACGAACGAGTTGATCACACTGATTCAACAAGACCCGATTCTCACCGCCAAGATTTTTAAAACAGCGAATTCGGCTGGCTGTGGCCCTCATCGTCAGATTGAATCCCTGCAGCAGGCTGTCACATGGCTGGGGTTAAATTCCGTGGCAGGCATGGCGTTTGCCTTATCGTTTCAATCCAGCGTGTTCAATGACCGCGGCTACAAGTCCGAAGTCAAGGGCTTGTGGGCACATGCCATCGCCACGGGTTTCTATGCCAAAGTCGTGGCCGGAATGATTGGACAAAATCAAGATACGGCCTTCCTCTGTGGGTTGCTCCATGGCATTGGTAAGCCCTTTGTCGTGCATACGGTGAACGAATATTACGCCGCTTCAGCTTCGCCGTTTCCCTGGGCGATCATACTCAGCATCATGGACCAATCGTATGTGGAAGTCGGTAGACAACTTGCCAATGAGTGGAACTTTCCACCGCCCGTCAAAGAAGCCATCAACCTTCATCAACCCCACTCTTATCATTTGGCCACCAGTCCGACAAAAGGAGCCCCTATCACATGTTTGGCCAGGGAATTGGCCTCAGCCCATTTGAATGCCCTGCCCATATCTGTAGAAACGCTACGGGCTCTTCCAGTCGTGCGGGCTCTGAGCATCCCTGATGATGTGCTGGATGGCATGTTACAGACCAAGAAGGTCATTCAAGCTCAGATCGATTCCCTCCTCATCTAAGCAGGGTACCTCTCTCCACATGCTGCCTGTCTGTTTTGCGACTTGTGTGGTCTCCAGGGTCGTTTCGGAAGGTACCTCGGGCTTGGGGGATGGTCACGTGGATTCCTGGTGAGAGCCCTTTCTGATTGAGTCGTGAACGTTTTTAGCAGCATTAAAAAATTTTCAAAACTCTTAAGTAGAAAAAATTCCTGATCCGATAGTTTTAGGTATCTGGGTGGATCTATGGATGAGTCTGTTCTTTGCAGTACTGAATGGTCGAGGGTTTGGTTCGAGAAAGAGGAGGAGACAGTGTGAAATGAGAAGAATTCGAAGACGTAAAAAGCGAGGCCTCAGGCGAAGTATTCTTATCCGTCT
>JAQBGS010000154.1:0-4150 GCA_032128535.1 Nitrospirota bacterium | reverse complement strand
CTCCAAACCTCAAGCGAAGTCCGCGTGATAACCCACTCGCAACCCCATTTTGGTCGCCGTAATTTCCATAGACAAAAGGAACAGCAGCTTGAGAAATCGCCAACCGTCCACAACCAGCCGTTCCGACCGTAATGGTATCTTCAGGATTAGGAAATGCAATAAACGCTAAACGAATAAACAGCGTCATCGCGCATCCCGCACACATTGGATGTTCTTCCATAATTTCTTTAAAGGTGCCAACTTGGGACACAGTCGTCTTTTTGCCAAATGGTCCATGCTCCACCATATCCCTATATTCTTTTGGCATAAACTTTCCAAAGCCTGGTGTAAATTTTACGTAATCGAGACTCATATCCTGTCTCCTCCTTGTTAAAAAAAACGATCTGAGATTCAGCCGTTCATTTAGTGAGAAACTTCATCTTAACTGTGCTAAAAATAATTAAAACTACTTAATCATCCAACACGCTAACAGAGAAACTAGACTTTATCAATTTCAGAAAGGAATAATCTAGGTGAATTTGATTGACAATTCAATACTAAAGAAGGCCCACTACCTACAAAAGAAGCCCCATAGGACCTTCTGACTGATTAGGTCCTTTGTCCCAGAGGACCCGAAAATCAAAAATGTGGAGAAACTAATTTTGGGAGAGGGAACGGAAAAAGGAAAAGGCGCCTATTCTCGATAAAACAAGAAAGGGCATTAATCCAGGATGTAATGGATGGGGTCAACAACCTGATCATTGACCGCAACCTGATAATGCAGATGTGGACCAGTGGAGAATTTCCCTGTGCTGCCAACTAGCCCAATGAGATCCCCTCGATGCACTCGATCGCCATATTTCACATGAATTTTTGACAAGTGACCATACGTGGTCTCCATGCCATACCCATGATCAATGCGGATGAATTTCCCCATTCGACCGTCATAGGCCGCCACAACCACTTTTCCCGAGGCAGGTGATCGTATCTCCGTGCCATTTCGCGCACCAATATCAATCCCTGCATGGAGGGCCTTTTTCCCCGTAAAGGGAGAGACCCTAGGCCCAAAACGGGACGTAATCGAACCCTTTACCGGCCAGATTGAGGGAGTCGAGGCCCATTGAACCGCTTTTTTCTCGGCTACAGCGGAAAGTTCATCAAGAATTTTGGTCTCAGAATGACTCTGCTCACTTAACCATTCTAGGCCGGTTTTAATTTCTTTGATTTGTTGGTCTGTGGATAGAGGTCCGGGAGAAGCTGGCTGATCCACACTAGTTTTTTCCGTCAACCCAAGAGTCGCATCAACCGCTTCCTCTGAAAGTGCGTCAAAAGGAATTTCTTCACCACCCTGCCCAGGAATCCCGGGAGGCAAACCCTGGCTATCCGGCTCTAACCCAAACATTGTTTGCAATTTGCGATTGAGGGATTCTAACGCCAGCATCCGCTTTTTCATCCCATCAACTTCCGTGGAAAAGTTACCCGTTTTGGCCCGAGAAAAATTTAACTCCTTCTTAACGTCATCCAGCTCACTGAGTTGACTCCATTGATAGACATAATGCGTCACAATTCCAACCTGAAGGAATAGCAACGCCACACCCCAGATCAACCCATGCTTTACGAAGACTTTGCGGATCTTTAAACGCCAAGGGTTGGCGCGTGCCCCACGAAAAACAATAACGGTTAGGGATTCTTCTGATTCTTTCATTCGTTCACCGATGAGGTTGAAGGAAATTATTTAGATTTGCGTTTACCGTTTTTGTCAGATCTTGATTTATGCCGTTTGACCGGTCGGCTTGGTAACATCTCGAACCCAGCTCAGATATTCAGGCAGCCCCTGCTGAATCGGAAGCGCGATTACTTCTGGAAGACTATAGCTATGCATCGATTTCACCGCTGTCGCCACCCGTTCAAAGGCCTGACTCACCGTTTTGGCCACCAACAAAAACTCTTGTTCTTCCACGACCTGGCCTTCCCATCGAAAAATTGATCTAACACTCGGAAGGACATTTACGCAAGCCACTAATTCTTGCTCGACTAATGCTCTGGCAATGCGCCTCGCCTCGGCTTCAGATCCCGTGGTGACCAGCACGACAATTTCGTCCATAGCCAGAGGCCGTGCATTCCAAATTTCAGGGAACTGGAATAAGTGACTCTCCGCTTCTCAAGCCCACGAAGGAGGTACTTATCGGATACCCTTCATTCTTTATCATTATCGGTTGTTTTTTGATTGCCTAAAGTCTAAAAATAATCTTCTTGGCACGAAATATCAACCCGTCACCATACCTTTTTTTTAAGTCTTCAATAATTCCAACAACTTAGCGCGGTAACAGCCTGTTGGGGTCCTGGTTGGCCAAACCCACCAAATCCGCGATGGCTGGCTTAAGAGCCTCCTGCAGGGCTTCCGGGTAGCTTTCCGCCGCATCCTTGAGGTTGTAATAGGGACTATCAAGTTGGCTACCCTCATAATCCATCGTCATACTCCAAAGGACCTTATTGGGTTCATTGACGGGGGTGAGACGGAGGTCCAATTCGAGATCGGTCGTTGTTTCACTCATGGGCAATCCCAACATCCAAAAAACCACGCCGACGGGCGCGAGCAAATAGCTATATAATCGTCGTTTCCACTCCGTAGAGCGCAACTGCCCACGTAACGCGACCTCAGCGGGTTCCTGTTGCACATCTTTCGCATATTTGACGGATGAAAAAATTCCTGCCTGGTTCAGTTCTGCAGCAATGGCCTTTGCAAAATCTTGCGGCGGGTCAAAACGGACGATATCCACTTGCTCCGGATGTTCAGCCGCCTCGGGACGCTCATATATGGTGTCCCCATAAGGCACAAGAGGAATCGCTGCCTTCCAATATTCTTCTTTGACACCCTTTCCCCGTAAGTCCTCCAACGGAAGGACAATGGCTTTGGCCGGCACAACCGCATCAGCTTTAGCACTCAGGTATGTCCCTGATGCTGTAGGGGGATATTGCCAATTTCGATTACCCAGACAACCCGTTAAAGACAGCCATCCAACCGTTAAAACCATACAGAGAACGAGTCGTGTGAAAGAAACACGCATCCTTACTACTCCTTTGTTTTTTGTGGTATTGAGCTCCGTCCATTCCCATATCATTGGGGGATATTGGCAAGGGAGTCATTTCATGGGGGAGGGAACCAACAAGAGATCGGAAACTTCTCTACTAGCGGGGAGAGCATAGCACAAATTACCCGACTTGGCACGAGATCATCAAGGAGAAAATGCACCAGCTTGGCCTAAATACTCTTGAAATTCCGGATAGGTTTTGGCCACTGGAAACTGCGGATACTCTTGGACAATAGATTCGGGGGGACAGAAAAAAAACCCGGCATCGGCTTCCTGTAACATAGAGACATCATTATAAGAATCGCCTCCAGCTAACACTCGAAACCGAAGATTCTTCAAAGCATGGACGGCCTGCCGTTTTTGATCCTTCTGCCGAAGAAAATAATCCGTAATCATGCCATCAGCATCAATACCCAGACTATGGCAAAAAATGGTGGGAAATTGAAGTTGCTCCATGAGGGGCTGCACAAACTCATAAAAGGTATCTGACAGGATGACCACCTGCGACCGTGGTCGCAACCAGGCCATAAATTCAGGCACACCGGGAAGAGGCGCAATCGTTCGAACCACATCATGAATATCATGAATGGTAATGCGATGAGTTCGCAACACATCCAGCCGTTTTCTCATTAAGACATCGTAATCAGAAATGTCACGAGTCGTCAGCCGCAGTTCCGGCAAACCAACCTTATCAGCTAATCCCAGCCAGATTTCTGGGAATAAGACGCCCTCCATATCCAAACATGTGATGACCGGTTGCGCCAAATTCAATCCTCGCCTAATGTTTCAGTGATCGGCATTTTTGACAAAACAATAAAAATTCTCGGTGATCATAAAAGAATCCCAGTCTGCGTCACAACTCCCAGAAAAAATTTACGAGGCGGGTATGAGGGCGTTACCACAGATCGATAAGATCGTGAGGAGTCTCGCAATAATAGTCAGGTTGCAGCGCAGCGACTCGTTCGCGGTTCCCATAGCCATAACCCACGGCACAAGCTCGAATGCCGGCAGCTTGAGCCGCCCGAACATCATTGGTGCTGTCGCCAATCATGACGGTGTGCTTGGAATCGGCTCCCAGT
>JAQBGS010000153.1:0-6844 GCA_032128535.1 Nitrospirota bacterium | reverse complement strand
GACTCAGCTCCACACGATCATGCACACTCCCCTCCACAAAAATAGTCATCACCGCTGCCCCGACCACCCAATCCGGATAATCTGACATCCGATCCAGCCATCCCCGATAGCGGCGCGTCCCAGGCAGGAGCGCAATGTGGTCGAAGTCCTTCTTTCGGATTCCCAAACCCTGCATCATTTGTAGAAAGAGGTCAGGATGGGACAGGCCCAACGATAATCGTCCCGTATCTTCTTCAAAGATATTTTCCGCCAACATTTTTCGTACGGATAATGGTGGGTTTTTGCCATGAATACGTGCGAGAAATACCGGGAAATCCCGAACATACACCGCATATTCTTGCTGATAATGGATTTTGAGTTGCGTCTTGGAAATGGCTGGCCCGACGAACTGCGGCCAGGCCCAGTGGTCCTTCTGGCCCATGAGATCCAATAGACGATTCCGAAATTGACTGCCCGTATAAGCTTTAGTCACGAAGAGAGTTTTCCCCGTTCAGAATATATTCACCAATTTCCAACAATACCAACCATCGCTTGTCTACGATACCCTTTCGGAAAAAATACCTCGTCCTAGAGCGGGACCGTCAGAAATTTCCACTAATCCTCAACGACCAACAGGAACACATCAGAAAATCTTCAAAACACAGGTAAGCATTCTCTTGGTATCCGTCAAACCGAACAGCCCCAGGCTCCCCGCCATTCAAAGTGTCGAACAAGTTTTCTTCTTTCTTTGTGGACTGTCTCAAATACATTGCAACATTTCTCAATCTTCTCACTTACCATCATGATTTCATTCTTCTTGTCACCAATGTTGACTGTTTCGGGTCATCACCGCTTTCCTTCATTCACTTGAAGAGATCAACTCCGGCAGAATTCTGAAGAAGATCAAGTGATTACGTGTTTCTTCATCCCTCCCCTCATTCATGGCAATGGTTTTGCTTGGATTCAGAAATCACTACATAGCAACGTGGATTCCTGAATTTACCAAACAGGTGATCATTTCACAGGAGGAGACCAAAGCCAATGACATACGCAGATGCCAAGTACATTAGTGTGGCAAGAAACAGCGAAGTCAAACATCATGTACGCACCATGGATCAATTACACGCCAAAATTGCCCAATTAACCAAGGCTGTGGCCTGGGAATTGGAGCAACATCATTCTCGCCTCAAGGAACTGCAACAGGCAGAAGACACCTTGGCGATGGCTGACTCCCCCCAACCATCAATAAGCAAGCAGCCGACATTGGAACCGACCCCTTCATCTCACCGTCGATGGACACAATCGCGGAAGTATGTTCATCGATCTTCCCAGAAACCGGTCGCAGAACTTGTGGGATAATGCCAACCTTGTCGCATTGATTAACTCAACCCACCAGGGCATACCGCCCAATGGTGGGTTGAATGACACCCCATAAACTTTCTGTCAAACGTTTTATCCCATATAAGATTTTGCCTTTCTGCTGATTTCCTGCTCCCATTGCAAGCGACCGAGACACTCTCTCTGCAGCTTTTCTTGATTCTCTTCGATCACAGCATCTGATCGCTAGCGCCTTTCCAGTACGCGACGCATGTAATGCTGAGATCCAGATACCCATGGACAATATTTCTAAACCAGGACAACCTGTCCGCCCCTCAGTGCTCGTCTTGCGCCAATTATTCTCGAATTTAACGGTTAATTCACCTATTTTTAAGCAGATCAGGAGAAAATTCCTTGGCATCGCCTTTGCTTTATGTCCTTTGTTGGAGCATGAACATCCCCGGCCCTTCAACCTTCGGTGAAGATCAACCCGGTTCCTCTATACATTATTATCTCAGGGGCTGTTCCCCCCCCCAACACTAACAGGAGGTCGCAAGACATATGAACGCCGTTTCAACAATTATTCGCTCGGGAACACTAGCCATCCTTTGTGGGTCGCTCGTCTGGGGTTGTGCCGAAAAACCTGCCCAAGTCACCGATCAGGCCTTTCAAGCCATCCAGGCTGCCAAAGAAGCCGGTGCATTGGATTACGCGCCGGAAGATTTGCGATTGGCTGAAGATGAATATCAAAAAGCCCAAGAAGAAATTACGACTCAGGACAACGCATTTGTGCTGATGCGGAATTACGACGAGGCTAACGCGATCTTGACCAAAGTGGTGACGGATGCCGGACAAGCCAAAACCAGAGCCGTGGCCAATAAACAACAAGCCAAAATGGAAGCCGAAGCCGCCGTCGTGCTGGCCAAAACCACTTTAGCTGAAGCCAAAAACCTCTTAGCGCAAGCGCCAAAAGGGAAAGGCACACAGGCGGATCTTCAAGCCTTACAAGGGGATCTTCAAGCCGCAGAAACCACGCTTGGGGAAATTGATCCTATTATGGCCAAAGAAGATTTCTTGGGCGTAAAAGCCAAAGCTGAATCCGTCTTGGCGTTGGCCACCAGGGTCAATGACCAAGTGGCCCATGCCATGCAAAAGTCTGGAAAGGTCAAAGCCTAATCAATGAAAGAACAGGGCTCTGGTCGAACGCTAGCCAAACGACTGTCGCGTTGGCTAGGGATCGGAGCCCTGTTTCTTGTTCCCGCTCTCCTGATTCCCTGGTGGCGCTCCCCCGTTTTTCCTCACACGTTTCCCACAGCCGTTGAACACCTGGACCGTCAAATCTGGACAGCGGGTGGCGCCGACATGCTCCCCAATCAGTATGCCGCTTTTCACCAACAGGTATCCGAGCTTCGCCAACATTGGCGGGTCGAAACCAATCGGTGGTGGCCATCCTTGACCCTAGAGGCATTCACCGAATCGTATCAACAACTCCTGCACTCGGGCGCCACATTACTGACAGCCGCTGAAAAGGAAAAAATTTCTCGCCAAGACGGGCTCAAAGATTTGCTCAAAGAAGAACAGGCGCAACTCGCCAGATTACGCCGCCTCAATGGATTGTTCGATCTCCGGGGAAAACGCACCACGCTCTCCCGCGCCGAGAGTTTTCTCTCCCAAGGCCTGACCCACCTGGCTCAAGGCCAGCTCGATGCCGTCCCCCGCTTGCTGACGCAAGCCCAGAACGCCTTGCGCCCCGTCGAAATGCTCCTGATTCGTCAAATGAACCGCTACACAGATGGGCAGGAGATCGCACAGTGGAAGCGATGGGTGAAGGACGCTGTGGAATATTCACGCCGGACGGGTGGCCTGGTGATTGTCGTCATTAAAGCTTCCCAGGAATTCCGATTGTATCAGAACGGCATTCTTCGCCAGAACTACCCAGCCGACTTGGGGTTTTCAGGTCTGCAAGACAAATTGTACGAAGGCGACGGTGCCACGCCTGAAGGCATATTTCGCATTTTGCAGAAAAAGCGGCAGGGAGAAACTCAATTTCACAAAGCGTTCATGCTGGATTTCCCCACACCTCTCCACCAGCACAGATTCCAAGTCGCCAAGGCCAAGGGGTTGATCCCGGCCAACCGTAGGATTGGGGGACTGATTGAAATCCATGGACAATGGCCAGGACAACGCGATCTCACCAACGGATGTGTGGCCCTCGACAATGCCATTATGGACAAATTATTTCCTCTGGTCCCAGTAAACACACCCGTGGTGATTGTCGGCGCACTCGTTCCAACCAACTCCGTTTCCGAGGCCCTTGCGCCTATTCATCACCATCACCTGCAACGAGAATCGTTGGCCCTACCCGTTTCCACCACATTGTCCCGTCTGTCAGTTGAATAAGATATTCACGCGTTAAGCTCTACCAACCATACAACGGAACAAGGACAAATTTTCTTCATCTGGACAGGATGTCTTGTGGATTTTCTCTTTCGACAATCTCTATCGTGGTTTTCCATAGAAATATTGGATTTTTCAACATGTCAACATTCAACAATCTGGCATTACCTTTGCTCCTACCACTCAGGAGTAAGTCATGTTGGCTTACTCAACCCATAAGGAGGTGCTTCCGTGACCCAACCCAATCAACAAAACCAACCCAAAGGCATGCCAGCCGGGAAACCTGCTCCTGCACCAGCTGGAAAACCACAAGGCGTTCCTCCCAAGAAGCCTTTCGGAAAGTAAAATCAATTTCGTTTCAGGCTTGCCTAAGAGGAATCACCCGTCAACAGATTCATCTTCGGTAGACCAATGGGAAAAAGCGGCAGGGGCCAAATCGTTTGGCCCTTGTTTTATTTAGAGAACCAACATGATCTGGAACAAACGTTAACAAGAAATGAACACACAGACTTTACGCCTAAAACCATGGGAATGGTGCCTACTCCTCGCCATCGCCGGGACCCTTTTAGCTCAGGGGTGTGCCGAACGACCCTCGGGTCAAATCGATGCCGTCCTACGGACGTTACACGATGCCCGCCTGTCTGGCGCCCAGGAATATGCGTTTGAACAGTTACAGCAAGCGGAAGTTTCCTATAGCCAAGCGATTAACGAGCTGGACAACCAAGATGCGAAGTTAGCTTGGTGGAGGACCTACGCCCAAGGGAAACGGATGTTAGACCTGGCAATGGCTCAAGCTGATCAGGCGAAATCCGAGGCCACGTCGAACCTAGAAGAAACCAAAAGCAATGCCCAAGTAGCCCTGATCTTAGCAAGACAGAATATCCAGCAAACCCAAACACTTCTCCTGGAACGGCGTGCACACCTCTCCGAGCACCAACAGTTTCAGGAATTACATAAGGCCCTACAAGGAGCGGAAGCCCTGCTCGACACCATCGAATTGGGGATGATGAACCAAGGGGACTACATCCAAGTGATGACCACAGCCCACGTGGTGGAAACCGTCGCGTTGGCGATTCATGAACGCATTCTGTCTGCGGTCGGTCAGTCGGTGAAAGTTCAGGTATAGGGTGGAAAACCAACGACCCGTGAGAGGGCATATCCTGTATCAAATATGGCCTTTGATGTTCGCCGGGATTCTCATCGGCCTTCCCGGCGTGGCGTATTCTTGGTGGGGAAATCCTGACTATCCCGAACGGTTTCCGACCGAGATCGAAAACTTGGATCGCACGCTCTTTGTTCAAGGCGGCCACCAGTTATTCCCTGACCAGTATCAACAGTTCCATCGCCGGCTCCTTGAAATCCGAAACGACTGGCGAACAGCCGTCAATCAATGGTGGTTTCCCAAAGATGGAACCGCCTTTCACCACACTTACAAAGAGCTGTTGAGTGAAGGCACCCTTCTCTTGGAGGCGATCCGCCAAAAATCATTGGCCCTTCGAATGGACATTGACGATTTGATTCGCCCGGAATATGAACAGATCACCCGCTTACGATCCCTCACCTCTTTGTTTGAGATGGGGCCTGATGTCTCCATACTTTCGCATGCGGAAGGACTGTTAAACGAAGCCACGAAACGCTTGGAGGCCGGGCAACTGGCCAAGGCTCGTCTTGCAGTGAAAAATGCCGTCTTGGCACTCCAAGCAGTCGAAGCACACATGGTCGCTCAAATGCGCCGGTATCCTGACCCTACGCAATTGGCTCTCTGGAACCAATGGGCACAGAACACCGTGCGATGGTCGGGCACAACCGGTGGGACGGCCATTGTTGTTCTGAAGGCTTCACGGAAATTGTTGCTCTACCGTCAGGGACAGGTGGTCGCCGAGTATCCCGTAGATTTGGGGTTCTCCGGTTTACTCGACAAACAGTTTGAAGGAGACGGAGCAACACCCGAGGGACGATTTCGTTTGATTCGAAAAAAAGGCGGCGGAGAAACAAGGTTTTATCGCGCCCTACTCATCAACTATCCCAGTCCCGAACACAAAATCAGATTTCAAGAACTCCAAACCTTGGGGGAAATTCCTGAAGGAAAAACAATTGGTAGCGCCATCGAAATCCATGGAAAAACCATTGACTCCGAAGATCGCACCAACGGATGCATTGCCATGGAGAATGAGGCGATAGAACACGTGTTTCAACGCATGTCCATGGGAGGACTGATTACCATCGTCGGTGCGCTCGATACCGACAACGAAGTGGTGGCCACCCTCCACACCTTAGAAGACCATATCCAACGCCGGGACGCACACGAAAAAGAACCAAGTTCCCTACGCGTCGCCTTGTATGCCGCACCCTAACTCTCGGCACTCTTTATTCAAATCGCCATTCTTGAGAGCCATCATCGAGCTGACGCTCGTTATCTTTCTAGGGATCGCCGCCGCGTCTCTGGCCTCAAATCCAGCGTCCCCTAAGGGGCCTCTCCAGAAAAACCTTTCGACGTCTCCACCGGTCAAGGTTTCGGCTCAGCCGTCCATCACCGGCAACGCAATGCGATTCTTCGCTCCCAAAGGCATTTTTGTCGTGATCGATACCGCGCAGAATAGGCTGGAAGTGCGAGAGGGCGAGAAGATCCTTCATACGGCCGTGGCCTCGACTGGCAGTGGCGCGAGCTTACAAGACCCTAGACAGCCGAATAAGGGTTGGGTCTTTGAAACCCCACGTGGCGTCTATACCATCCTCAACAAAATCAAAAATCCTGCCTGGGTCAAACCGGACTGGGCCTTCATTGAAGAGGGGGAATCCATTCCCACCAACTCACAGGACCGTTTTGAAACCGGTGTTCTGGGGGATTATGCCCTGGGATTTGGCAATGGCTATTTCATTCATGGCACTCTCTACACTCGATTATTGGGGACGAACGTCACTCATGGGTGCATTCGTTTGGGTGATACCGATTTGGAATATCTCTATCGCCATGTGCCAACCGGGTCCACACTCATTATTTACTAGTCTCGCTAGACCTGCCGTGTTGAATGCCTCAATCTCCCGCCCGGGTTTCATTTTCTTGATGTGGGTAGGACTCTGCCTCAGCGGGGCAGAACACGCCCTTTCTCTAGCGACTCCAGCCCCCAAACCCCCTGCTCCCACATCCGTC
>JAQBGS010000152.1:0-4991 GCA_032128535.1 Nitrospirota bacterium | reverse complement strand
GGTAAATTTGATCGACATCATTAAAGATGGCTCGTCCAACACCACCAGCTAAGTCGGGAATGGCGAAACGGTAATTCGTAAATCCTGTGAGCCATCGGCGCCGATCAAACCCAATTAATTCTTTCATGAGATAGATCTCATAGGTTCGAGACGGGTCACGTACCAACTCAATTGACCAGACAAAAATTCGTTCAGCTCGGGCTTGAGCAGTTTCTGTGCCCACGAATATTCGCACAGGAGTTTTATGGGAAGCCGAGGCATTGTCCTTTGGCCCCAAAACGATTTTTTCTGGACTGAGTCGATACCCTGGTGGGCGAGAATGGGAGGTCTTCATAAAAAGACGTCTTTCTTGAAGAAGACGCTCAACTATTACTGGGTGCGGCCACCAACACGAATACTAACATGTCGGAAAAGTGGCCGTGTCTTCTACGTTGAGAGGGATGCGGCATGTTCCTTTAACGGGGAATACACGTTTGCAAAACTTTGAATAATAGTTTTAAGTTGTTTCGGGGTATGTGCAGCGCTGACGCTGCACCGTAAAAGGCTTTCGCCATTCGGGGTGGCGGGAGGGATCATCAGATTCACATAAATTCCTTGTTCTAATAATCCTTGCCACATGGCCAATGCCTGTTCTTTGGACGGGATCATGGCGGCAATGATCGGTCCCACCTCGGCTCCCAATGCATACCCTATCTTGGTTAAGCCATCATAGAGTTGGTGGGCGTTCTCCCATAACTGTTGTCGGAGTTGAGGTGTCTCGCGAATAATTCGTAGGGCCACTGTGGTTGAGGCCACAACTGAGGGACAAGGCGATGCCGTAAATATATAGGGGCGGCTGGTATATCGAATCAATTCAAATTCTGGATGAATACTGATACCAAATCCTCCTGTTGACCCCAAGCTCTTACTAAATGTGCCGACAATGCAATCAACCTCTTTCTCGACTCCTGCTTCCTCGGCTAGTCCACGTCCTCGTTCCCCAAGAACACCAAGCGAATGGGCTTCATCAACCACCAATGTGGCCCCATATTTCTTTTTCACCTCAACAATGTCTTTGAGTGGGGCTCGATCCCCCAGCATACTATAAATACCTTCGACGATGATGAGGGTTCGGCGACTCCGGTCTCCCAATCGGCGTAGCTTTTTGTCCAAATCCGTCACATCATTGTGTTTGAATCGAAGGACTTCCGCGCCTCCCAGGCGACAGCCGTCGTAAATGCTGGCATGTGAATCCCCATCCATCAAAATCGTATCTCCAGGCCCCGCCAACGCAGAGAGAACTCCTAAATTAGCCTGATAGCCGGTGGAGAAGACTATGGCAAATGGGGCTCCGTAAAAATCGGCAATGGCTCGTTCAAGATCACCATGGCTTGAAAATGATCCATTCGCCATTCTTGACCCAGTGGTCCCCGTTCCCTCTTGGGCCAGGGCCTCTTGACCGGCTTGAATACAGTCGGGATGAAAGGTGAGGCCTAAGTAATTATTCGTTCCGACAAGGATGGTCGAGCGCCCATTGATGACCGCTTCGGTGGGGGAAAGGATTTTTTCAATGGTGAGGTGGAACGGATTGATTCCGTTTGCTAATAACTCCTCACGGGCTTGTTGGATGGGGCGAAATTTTTCAAATAACGACATGGTTACCCTTTCAACAAGGTCTCGATTTCCTGGCCTAAGTCTTTCACCGTGCGGATATTGGGCAAGTTGTTTAAGGGAATGGAGATATCAAACTGGTCCTCGATTTTGAGCAACACCTGCATGACTTGAAGGGAATCGAGCCCGAGTTCAGAGACTAAATCGGTGGTTTCCTTCAGTCCACCCACCTTTTTGGCATATGGCTTCAGTGTTTCCAAGAGTTGCGGCAAAATGTCAGCATAAGTTGTCATGATTGGGATATTGATGACGTATTAAGGCGTTTCAGGTGCAATGGGACCGGGCTGGATCTAGATCCTTTTCGTTAGGTTGAGACTATCCGATGCAAAGAGATGACGCAAGCCTTCTTCTAAGGGAATCTGGGAGGTCCACCTCAGTTGCTGCCTGGCCTCTCGAGAATCCGAGACCCAATTATGATGCCGTAATTCAGCGACTTTGCCGGTGGTGAAAAGGGGCGCATAGCCAAACAACCGAGACAATATTTCATTGCTCTTTCCGATTAGCCATAAGAATTTTTGGGGAATGGTCAGATGCATTTTCATATGAGGGTTTATAATACGAAAAACTGATTCCCATGAATAGCCACCCAAAGTCCCGTCGTCAACCTCAAGCAGCGTTGAATGGGGGCTGTGATCCTCAAGGCAGGATAGCACCAGGTCAGCCAGATCCTGGACATGAAGAAGGGAAAATTTGCTCTCACGAGGACCAAGTTGGAGGCCAATTCCCTGTTTGGCTAATTTAAAAAGTGGTAGAAGGGCCGTATCTAAAGGGCCATAGACAGCTGGAGGTCGAAGAATGATCCATGGCAGTGGTCCAGCTTGCTGGCGGATCAGGCGTTCTCCTTCATGTTTACTCCAGGCATAGGGTGAGAGGGACGGTTCTCGGGCCGCAAGCGAGGAGAGATGGACGAATCGTGGAAGGTTGGGCTGGGAAAGACAGACGTTGAGAAGATTGGAGACTCCTTCGACGTTGGCGCGTACAAAGTCTTCTTTCCGTGAACCGCGAATGGCGCCTGCACAATGAACAATGCTGGCACACCCCTGTAGGAGTCTATTGAGACTCTCAGTATTATCTAGACTTCCATGAATCAGCGAAATATCAGGATGTTGAAGGCCTGGAATGTTTTTTGAGGTTCGAACTAATCCTCGTACTTTCCAGCCTGCTTGGCAGAGCCGCTGCGCAATGGTTTGGCCAATAAAACCTGAGGCTCCGGTAAGGGCAACCGTACGTGACATAAGAAACAGGAAGGAGGTGAGATGCTGATCCGGCGGATCGAGTCTGACCAGTTATGCAGAAAGAGATAATGTCGGCGCTAAGGATTCCCACTTCACGCGCTTGAGGAAGTCAGCTTTTGCACGTGAGCGTGATAATTTTCCTGATGAAGTCCGTGGAAGGGTTCTGGGTGGAATGAGCTCAATATAGCAGGGAATGGAAAGTTCCTTTTGAATCCGTGAACCCAAACGACAAATCAGGTCATCCCGTTTTTGTGTATTGGTTTCGCGGCATTGGATGACCATGATGGCAACTTCATCCCCATCAGGGCCAGATACGGAAAATGCTGAGGAGTCACTAGGCCGGACTTCTGGCTGCTGTTCCGCCAGGTATTCTAAATCCTGAGGCCAGATATTGCGACCATTGATGATAATCATATCTTTGGATCGCCCAATAATCACCAGGCTGCCCTTTATCCAATACCCAATATCACCGGTATTGAGCCATCCATCTTCCGAAAGGACATCTTGGGTTAAGACGGAATCGTTAAAGTATCCCGCCATGATGCTGGCGCCGCGGACAAAGATGGTTCCACTTTGTCGATCATCGAGAGCAGTACCCTGGTCATCACGTATTTCCACTTCATAACCGGGAAGAGGAACCCCGCAGTTGACGAATTTACTCATGCGGGTCTGACCGTCTTCGGCAATGGTCCCCTCGATAGGTGTGGCGGTTCTGCTATTTGAAAGGTCATCCGCATCGATCAGGTCTACTTCAATGCCAGAATGTAGAGGAGCAAAGCTGATAGCCAAGGAACATTCGGCCATGCCATAGCACGCCAAAAAAGCCTTCGAGCCAAATCCTGAAGGACTCAGAGCTTTGGCAAAGCGCCCCAGACTGTCAGCCCGAACAGTTTCCGCTCCCACGCCTGCAATCCGCCAAGCGCGCAGGTCGTATGATTCGTTCGAGGAATCTTCACGTAATCGGCGGACACACAACTCATAACCAAAGGACGGGCTGAACGAAATAGTCGCCTGACTATGAGTCATAAGTTTGAGCCATTGACGTGGACGCATGGCGAAATCTCTTGTACTGAGATAATCAACCGAAAGCTGTGAAGCCATGGGACCAAGAACAAACCCAACTAAGCCCATATCATGATAAAAGGGCAGCCAAGAAACGCATCGGTCTCCAGGTTGCACTTGCAGGCCATGTTGGATGATTCCGGCCAAATTGGTCATGACGGCTGCTTGGGTGACTTCAACTCCCCTTGGCCATCGGGTACTGCCAGAGGTGTATTGAATATACGCAAGTTCATGGCGTGTGAGGGACTGTATCGGGTCTTGACTCTCCTCTAGTGAAGCAAATGTTTCGGGTCCGCCAATGAGACGAAGATTCAGGCCAGTGGCCGCTTCTTCTAAAAATGGCACAAAGCCTTCAGGGGCCATGGCAATTGAAGCCTGGCAATTCTCAAGCAATCGGCGCAGCTGACTGACGTAGGCCTGGTGACCTCCTAAATGAATTGAAATTGGGAGGGGCACCGGTATCAGGCCAGCGTATTGGCAGGCGAAGAAAAACCGAAGAAAATCAGGGGTGGTGTCTGCAACTAAAGCGACTCTGGATCCTCGAGATAGTCCCAGGCTATTCAGCCTTTTGGCTAAATTTTTTGATTGTGTTTGCAGCTCGGCATAGGGAAGAACATGGGTCAAATGGCCTCGCCCAGAATAAAAATTAGTTCCTGTTTCCCCGGAAGCCGCATAATCCAGAGCTTCAGAAAGGGTCGAAAAATCGCCTGGACGAAGTGAGAGTGCGGGATGCGTGGGCGTTGCAATCATGTCTACATTTCTGGTGTTTTTGAGAGTCATTTATCTAGTACTCTAGCGTCATGGCATTAAAAGACAATAATGAATAAGCAAGTGTGGTGCCATGAAATTTCGTGAAATAATGTGAATAAACAGGTGTCTATGGTGGGTAAGGTTATGAATCAATCGAAAATGTGTCTCAAAAAAAACACAAAATGAGTCTATTCGGCAACAAAAAGTCTAAGGAAGACCGACCTTTCAGATTCAGGCTCCTCAATTATTCAGACCAAAGTTTTTGGAGATGTGCCAAGATTTCGTTAGTGACTT
>JAQBGS010000151.1:0-12039 GCA_032128535.1 Nitrospirota bacterium | reverse complement strand
CACCCAAAAGGATGAAAATTGCACGAGCTGAAAACCTTTGGAAAAAAAATCATCGGCCTTGTTCAGGTCGGTATTCCACCCAGCAAAGGCTTCATAGGGTTCAGCGTAAACGAACGCAGGTTTTTCGCGTGCCAGCATGAGGAGGCCCGGACTTAGACAAATCTCGCACATCATCCGAAGCGGCCACCAATCCCCGCCGCCCCCTTCCGTAAACAGAGGATGATCGGCCCAGATATGGCCGGTATACCCAGCTAGTTGAGCCGGACGCACAAGGGCCTCCTGGAACAACACGAGATCGTACCGGGAGGCCAGGTCGCCAATACATGCGACTTCTTCCTCAGTATGGGCATCGGATGAAAAAAGCGAATCAGGAAGCAGCCGGTCATGAATATTCCACACCAGCACACGTAGCCCCTGGTTCTCAGTGACATCGGGAATATCCCTCTCATGAATTCCCGCCTGTCCTTGCCAATCCATGCCGCACGTGGCGGTCAATGCGGGCTTCGTCCCAAACTTCCCCACACAGGCACTCAGTAGAGTGAGCACCATCAGGGCAGCCACAATCATGCTGTCTGAGCAACATCTCTTTCTCAGAATGAGCCTCAGCCTTTTCTTTGGGTTTCAAGTCTCAGGAGATTATGCGCTACGGCTGAATAATGACATCGATGTAGGATGGTTGACTATCGGCACCTTTGATGTCAGTCACACGGAGTTTGAATCGGAAGGTTCGTTCTTCGGACACAAAAGGGGCTAAGAATTTAGCTTGTGCCGAATACGGATCAAGAAGCGGAATTTTACTCCCTCGCACTTGCGCCCAGTGGTACTGGAGTGACCCGCCGTCAGGATCGTAGCTCCCCAGACCGCTTAAGGTGACTCGTGCCCCCGCTAAGACCGATTGCGTGTTGCCAGCATCGGACACTGGTGGTTGATTGGGCTCATCGTTGATTTCGACGAGGATATCAAGGGTAGCCACTTGCTCTCGGTTTTTCACCGTGAGCACCGTCTTTCCATTTCCCGTCAGGCGAAGGACGCCATCTTGGTTGACCGTGATGACCAATTCGTTTGCCGAGAGGTACGTGGTTCCAGTGCTGTGCCAACGGAGGGCACGCGTGATACCGTCTGAAAATTCGCCGATCACGGGTAACTCAAAAGTCGTTCCCAGCGAGTCTAACTGGTCATATACCCGAACCCCTCCAGCACGCCCAAATCGAAGAGGTTTGTCCGTTTGAAAATCAATGTCCAAAAGCTGGGCTTTCGGTTCGATAGTGATCAGGACTTCATCGAAGATAGCCTGGAGGGCCACTTGGGACTGCCGGCCTCCCTGTTCTGCTACTGCAAGCAGGCGATAGGTCCCTATGGCTTCTTGCGGAATCAGAATCTTCCCGCCAAAGGGAGGTGTGTGTTTGGCCGTCGAGACCAGGGCCAATTTTTCCTCGACCAATGCTTTCAGCATGTCTTCATCTTCTCGATACAAAAAATAGTTCACCTTGGTGACGCCAGGAAGTTTCCCCAACTCCAGGGCGACCGAGATATGTTGCCCAGCCTGATGGACACTGGCAGGCTGCGGTTCACCGATTGAAAACGGCCAGGCTAGCTGAGTTCCACACAGAATGGAGAGAACGGTCAGAAATCCTAGAGCCTTGAGGGACACAAACGGGCGAGACATGACTATTCCTCACAGAGAACCATGGTTGGGTTTCGCCATCATACCATTCTCTTTAATGGCATGGGGAGTAGAGATGCATCCAAGGGTATTCGAGGCACGGGCCTGTTCACTTCGGACTGGACATCACCGGGCGACTACTTTCTTTTCCTTGAAAGGAATGGCGGGAGAAGCGCTACGGGAATACATAGATTAATGAGAAGCAGTTGCCTGGAATAACAAGAAGCTTTACCGTGAAAGATGCTGCCGATAGCATTTTCAGCGCCAAGTTCATTCCCGCGCATTCAACCGTTGGGCTCGTTGAGAAGCGGGATCAAACTGCAAGGAGGAAAGCAGAAGGCCATGTGGCCTGTTGAGTAAGGGTTGGAGTAAAAGGTTCCTGATAACTTTTGTTCAGTGTCTGTACAGTCAATAGGCTTCAATCCCATCCCATGGGTTCGTATCCACGTTCTTTTAAGCATCGATTGACAAAATTTTTATAAACCGGACTCGGATCAGCCTGACTTGCACCAAAAATCCCTCGCAAAAGTCCTTGAGTAGCACCAACTGCAGCACCAATGGCCGCCCAAAGGCCAACATTACCTGCAATCGCTCCGCCAACAGCCCCGCCAGCGGCCCCGATGGCACCGCCCATAGCCGTCTGCCCAGCAACCTTTTCTCCGG
Source organism: Nitrospirota bacterium (assembly GCA_032128535.1). Classification (GTDB taxonomy): domain Bacteria; phylum Nitrospirota; class Nitrospiria; order Nitrospirales; family UBA8639; genus Nitrospira_E. The sequence goes on along the minus strand of JAQBGS010000151.1, from coordinate 9,713 downwards.
CATTTGATTCTGAGACATATTTCTCCGCGAATTCTTCACACTCAGCCACATCCTTCTCCGCCAGTTCCTCCCCTACTTCCTGAAAATGACTATTGGGATAAAGAACCGGTTTGGGGCCTGCACAGCCTGCAAGCTGGCCAACGGCCAACATTAAACACAAAGAAATAATGGGCAACCTTTTCTTCATTAACTTCATTTTTTAAAAAAAGACAGAGGCGAGGGGTAATAGGTGTTGATGATAAAAAAAGGGAACCTTCATGTCACTTTCGTGGAAAATGGGTTGATTCAAACACACATAAAACCCTCTTGGCTAGAACGTATTCCGCAGCGTAAGAACCCATAGGAGGTCCGCCATGAATCAAGGACCCAAAAGTCATTGACCATAATTGCGAACAAACCCGGAGCGGGTTTGTCACGAATCTTCTGCCATGGTTAGGGGTTCAAAAATCCCCTATTGAAAAATAAGCCGCGATTGATGTCTCCGATGCTCACCATCCCTAGAAGCTTCCCATTTTCCGTTACGGGAATGCGCCGAAAATTCTTGCGGCCCATAAAGGAAGCGGCTTCTAAAATACACGTGGCAGGCGAAATGGTAAGGGGATTACGAGTCATCACGGATTCAATAGTGCGGCGTAAGACCTCGGGATACCCTTCTTCCATTTCCAAGAAATCTCGGCTGTGGACATTGTCATGGATGTAGTCCCCGAGTTGAGGGAACAGAGGAAGCATCACATCTCGAAGTGCCACAAGTCCGATCAGATTTTGTTCATCGTCAACGATCGGGACAGCCCCACAATGACGGCTGAGCATTTTTATGACTGCTGACCGAATGAGATCGGTGGCTCGTGCAGTTACCACTCCAGTGGACATAACATCTTGAACTTGCATGACGGCCTCCTTTTGTTGGTCAAAAAAGCTCAAACGATCCACTAATAAAATATAGGAATCATTTTTCTACCCCTTCACTCGCAGTCTAATCCCAATATCTATCGCTAGAGTCTCCCTCATTGTATTTATATTACATTCATAGATATTCAGAGCTGGGAATTTAATAAAGGTTCAACCCGCTCTTTAAACGGAATCTCAGGTCTTTTCCTAGCCGTTGTTTCCTTCCTCTTCCCTATTAGACCCCTCTCTTTATATTGAGCGTTTTGCCTCATTAGACTACATGAAATATGAAGACGAACTCCACATCAACTGTTACCTTTTGCTAGCTTTACCAGGTTGCCGAACACCCACTACCTAGTATTAAGATGATGCCAGAAGATTCGGCATGAAGTTGAGCCATAAAAAGGGCCCCTCTTTTGAGATAGCGGTGTCGGACATGTTGGAAAATCATATCTCTTAGATAGGCCAACTGGCCACTGACCATGATAAAAGTATGATAAAGTTTGGAAGGGCATAGGATAATCCCAAAGGCTTTAAAGAATTTCCTCTGAGATCGGAATATTTCAGGTCATATTGTCAATGAGGCTCCAATGATGAACTCAAATTGGATTAGCTGTATGTTCAAAAATTCTAAATTGAGCACCAGATTCACCATCATTTCCGTCATGTTTCTGAGTGTCCTCCTTGGCATGTCGATCTACACCATGACGACACTTCAAAAGGACAGGTCGAATGCGTTGGTCATTGACATGGCCGGCCGCCAACGAATGCTTCTCCAAAGACATGTCAATGAAGTGCTCCTCACGCGTCAGGGAGTGCCAGCTGACTATGCTTCGACAAGAGAACTTATCTTGTCAACGCTCAATGCGCTCATGGTGGGAGGATCGGTGGCGCTGAATCCCGAAACCGATCAATGGCAAACGATACCTGCCGCACCCACAAAAGAAATTTTTGAAAAACTACAGGAACAACAGGATCACATCAAACGCATATTCCAACTGGCCGATCAATTCCTTTTGCTTTCTCCTGACGACCCAGAGTTTCGGCCGCAACTTTTACCCCTTCGCAATCAACATTCCTTGGCAATTCGGATGGCTGACGAGGCTGTAAAGCAATTGAATAACTATTCTGAGGCAGCCATCACCACGATGGTAAAATGGGAGGTCATTATCGCGATTATTGTTGGTTGGTTGGGAGTGTTTGTCACAACCAAAGGTGTCCAAGATGGTCGTAAAATAGAAAAGGAAGTTGAGGAACGGAAACGCATAGAATCAGCGTTGCGAGACAGTCAAGCATTTTTGAACTCCATCGTCGAGAACATTCCGCATATGATTTTCGTTAAAGATGCCAGAGATCTTCAATTTCTCCACCTCAACAAAGCAGGAGAGGAACTTGTTGGCTATCCCAGGGAGAGGATGATCGGGAAGACTGATTACAACTTTTTTCCCAAACCGGAAGCGGCCTTCTTTACCACGAAGGATCGAGAGGTCTTGGCAGGCAAAACATTGGTGGATATTCCAGAGGAAGTTATTCAAACCAAATCTCAGGGGGCAAGATACCTCCGCACCAAAAAAATTCCGATCTTAGATGACGATGGAAATCCTCAATATCTTTTGGGAATCTCAGAAGATATTACTGAGCAGAAACTGGCGAAATTGGAGCACACGGAACGAGAATTACTGTTAAGGCTGATCTTTGAGACAGGGCCTGGTTGCATCAAGCGGGTCGCCGCCGATGGGACCCTGTTACATATGAATCCTGCCGGGTTGGAACTCATTGAAGCCGAAGGGGAAAATGAGGTGAGGGGACTTTCCGTGTTTGACCTCGTCGTACCGGAGCATTTAGGCGCCTATAGGCATATGCATCAAAACGTGCTGCAGGGAAAGCAACAGACTCTTCAATTTGAGGTTCAGGGCCTCAAAGGGGGTCGGCGTTGGATGGAAACCTATGCCGTACCGTTTAGAAATCCCCTTACGAATGAAGTGGAACAATTAGCTGTTACTCACGACATCACGAAACGAAAAGCGACTGAGGAAGTTATTCGGAAAGGTGAACAAAAATTCCGTGTCATGGCTGAAACTGTTCCCGATATCGTCTTTACGAACCAGCCGGATGGTTCGTGCGATTTCGTCAACCAACGTCTGTACGAGTATACCGGTTTGGCGTCTGATTCGGCGTTGGGATTTGGATGGACAAAGGCCCTTCATCCTGATGATCTCGAACGCAGTAAAGACAAATGGTTAGGCGCAATGAATGCAGCCTTCCCTTATGAGGACCGGTATCGCATGATTTCGCCCAACGGCACGTATCGATGGTTTATGGCTCGTGCCATCCCTGTCAAAAATGCAAAAGGTCAGATAGAGAAATGGTTTGGAGTGTCCACAGACATTCAGGATCTTGTGAAAGCAGAGACAACCCTACGTACCACCGAGCAAATGTACCGGCAAATCTTGGACTCCATTTCGGACATGGTCTTGGTTAAGGATCGGAATTTTAGAATATTATGGGCGAACAAAGCCTTTCGAAGCTATTACAACATGACAAATGAGGAGCTCAAAGGAATCCTGGATTCCCCAATTAATGAGCCTGATTTTACGAAGCGATACAATGAAGCTGATTCCTATGTGTTTAATACCGGGAAAATTTTGGACATTCCAGAGGAACCCGTCACCCGGCACGATGGGCACGTTGCCTTTTTTCACACAATCAAGGCTCCTCTCTTGGGCGAAAGCGGAGAAGTTGTGAAGTCGGTTGGAGTATCACGTGACATCACAGAACGGAAACGGGCCGAGGAAATTATTCGGAAAGGCGAGAGAAAATTTCGAGCCATTTATGAACAAGCCCCCACCGGCATCGCCGTCTTGGATTCACTCAACGGGCGATTCACTCAAATCAATCAGACATATTGCGATATTACGGGGTACTCGCAGGAGGAAATGCTCAATCAGACCTTCCAGAACATTACTCATCCGGATGACCTTCAAGCGGACTTGGAACAGATGCAGCAACTCTTGACTGGACAAATCAAAAACTTTCAAATGGAAAACCGATACATTCGAAAAGACGGTAAAGTCATTTGGGTGAATCTAACTTGCGTCCCATTGTGGTTAGAACCCACCGATTCTCGTCAACATATTGCGATGGTCACAGACATCACCTATCGGAAGCTGGCGGTGAAAGCCCTCCAAGAGAGTGAAGAACGTTTTCGAACTTTGTATGAGGACAACCCGTCTATGTATTTCACCGTCGCTCAAGATGGGAAGATCCTTTCCGTTAATCAATTTGGCGCCGAACAACTTGGATATTCGGTTGGGGAACTCATTGGGCAACCTGTTATTGGAATATTTCTTGAAGATGACAAGCCTCTTGTCCAAGAGCATTTTAACGACTGCCTCCAAAATCCTATGAAGTTGTTCAATTGGGAACTTCGCAAGCAGAAGAAAGATGGGAAAGTCCTATGGGTCCGAGAAACGGCACGAGCCATTAAAAGCCAGGACGAAGAAACAGTAGTCTTGATTGTTTGTGAAAATATCACCGAACGGAAACAGACGGAAAATCGTCTCCGGGAAAGTGAAATAAAGAGAATCGAGACCCTTCATCAAAGTGATGAGCTCAAGTCAGCCTTACTTTCATCCGTATCCCATGAACTGCGCACTCCACTCACAGCAATGAAAACCTCGGTGTCCAATCTCACGGGGAATATGCCAAACGATGTGAACGGGGTACAACAAGGGGCCCTCAAAGGCATTGACCAGGAAATCAATTACATGAGTCGCCTCGTTGATAATCTTTTAGATATGTCTCGGATTGAAGCCGGTGCCCTGACTCCCCATCGAGAGTGGCATCCCCTGGAGGACCTCGTGGAAGGCGCGCTTCGTCGCATGGAACAATCCTTTGAAACACGGGACCTCCAGATACAGATTCCCGAGAATCTTCCTCTGGCATTCGTCGACGCAGTAGAAATACAGCAAGTGCTCATCAATTTGCTCGATAATGCGGTGAAGTATTCATCGCCAGACTCCCCGATTCGACTTCGCGTCCGCGTTGATACCCAACAGATTGAGGTTACAGTATCTAATAGAGGAGAACAGATCCCAGCCCAGGATGTGGATCGTATCTTTGAACGTTTTTACCGCCGACGAGCATCCCATGAACAAACCATCCGTGGCACGGGGCTCGGATTGGCCATATGCAAAGGAATCATCGAAGCCCATGGCGGTCGAATTTGGGCTGAGTCGACTGAGAAAGAGGTGACGATCGCCTTTACGATACCGGTAACTGAATCCATGGCGAATTTTTCACTTGAAGGATTACACAAAAGGTAACGGAAACCATGAGTCCTGGCGCCAGAATACTTGTGGTAGACGACGAACCGCAAATTCGTCGCTCCTTGCAGGTCAATTTAGAGAACAGGAACTATGACGTGACGACGGTTGCTTCGGGAGAGGAAGCGTTGGAAGCGATAGCCGGTCGGACCCCAGATGTTGTCATTGTGGATTTAATACTTCCGGCAATGGATGGGATAGAACTCACTCGTCGCATTCGTGCGCATTCTCCCGTCCCGATCATTGTCCTCTCAGCAATTGGTGATGAACGCAAAAAAGTCGAGGCGCTTGAGTGCGGCGCTGATGATTACGTCACCAAACCCTATGGCATGGAAGAATTGGCAGCCAGAGTCAGATCGGCGTTGCGAAGGACTATTATGTTGTCAGGGACGGAACCCGTGTTCAAAAGTGGGGGCCTCTCCGTCAACTTTGACCGACGTGAAGTACGGCTACACGACGAACCGGTCAAGCTTACCCCAACAGAATATGATCTTTTGAAATATATGATTCAGTATTCCGGAAAAGTGCTCACACATCGAACACTCCTGACCGCCCTTTGGGGGGAGGCCTATGCCGAGCAAGCCCAATACCTTCGCGTATTCATTGGGCAACTGCGAAAAAAACTCGAACGGAACACGGCACGGCCGCAATACATTCTGACTGATCCCGGCGTCGGCTATCGTTTTCAACTCAGCCCAGAAGGAGAGAATTCCTAAGCCTCGTCCTTCAGCAGACCACTCCCATCCTACGCGCACGCGCGTTCTATAAAGTTGCTGTTTTACCACTTACCCCCTACAACGTAATCCATTCAGCTCCTCATCGACCCAAAAACGATGGACTTCGAGAGAATATCAGTACCAATCAACGACTCACTCGTTCGAGTGTTCCAATTGTAAGCCCCTGATTTAATTAAATATTTATGAAATTTTTATAGGATGAACTCACAGTATGAATAGTTCCTTTATTGCGATGGCAAGTATACTTTAAAAGAAAAGCTAGATTGTTTTATTCATGTGAACGAGGGTCAAAACATGGCACTCTCCCTTTTGGTTGTCGAAGATGAAGAGGACATCAGTCTCATGTTGCAAGATCGACTGATGTTTCTTGGCTTTTATGTGACAACAGCCAGAAACGGGGCGGAAGGAATTTCAATGATTGAAAGGATGACCTTTGATGGGATCCTGCTGGATATCCAGATGCCGGTGATGGATGGCTTAACGATGCTGAAACAGGTTAGGGAACGGTTTTCAAGTATCCCCGTCATCGTCATGAGTGCAGAAGCCAACAAGGACAAATTGATTCAAGCCATCGAAGAGGGTGCGAATGACTATTTGCTGAAGCCCATTGATGTTGATCTCCTGGTCAAGAAATGTTCCCTGATCTTTTCAGCCAGTGTCAGTCAACGGGAGTTGAAACCATCATGATCAGGCTTCCATATTGTCGCCATCTGCGTTGGACCAGGTATGGATAAGAAACGAATTCTCATTGTCGATGATTTTAAACCAGGACGGGTCGTACTCCGAGAAAAACTCGAGATGCAGGGCTATGCCTGTCAGGAAGAGGAAAATGGATTGGCGGCCTTGCAAACCTTACAAACGAAACCATTTGATCTGGTGATAACAGACAATAAAATGCCCGTCATGACGGGTTTGGAATTGATTCAAGCTCTGGCTACACAACCTATCGAACAAGGCCCACCCATTATTCTTCTTACGGGTCATCCATCCCATCTTCTCTATAGCGAAGCGCGACAAGCCGGAGTGCTGGGTGTTTTCAAAAAACCCTATGAAGACCGTGAACTCTTTTCAGAAATTTCCAGCATACTGCAATCTCGCTAGACACCTTCCCGTAATTGCATCGGACTTGAGTGCCTCCCACAACAGGAAACACCAACGAATTCATTGCAGGTGATCAAGGGCACAAGCCTTGGTGCCAAGTAGGAGAGAAAAACCAGTGCCGCTAGTGGCAAATCTTATACGGCAATCTTTTCGGAGTCGGTATCTTCATCCACTTGGCTTGGAGACGGGTGATTCAACGCCCAAGCAGGTACGGGACGAACATCCCAAATAAGCCCACAGAGTTGAAGCCCTCGCAACAGATAATAGGTGATATCGATTTCCCACCATTGAAACCCTTGCCGGGCCGAGCTGGAATACTGATGATGATTATTATGCCAGCCTTCACCCAAGGTCAGAAGCGCAAGAGCGAAATTATTCCGGCTATTGTCGGCCGTGGCATACCGCCTGGTGCCGAAACGATGCGACAACGAATTGATCGTAAAGGTCCCGTGCCAGAGCGCGACAGTGGAAATCACAAATCCCCAGACGAGCATTTGCCACCCATTCGTCCCCAAATTCGGATGGGCGTTCCCCAGCCAGGCACCAAAGAAAAACAAGCCCACCGCCAAGATGATCGGCACCAGCACATCATACCGATTGAGAAAACGCAATTCGGGATAGCGGGCAAAATCCTTGATACGCGTCACCTTCGTGGCGAGCTGGTTCTGTGCTAAGAACCAGCCCATATGACTCCACCACAGCCCGTGATGAACAGGAGAATGGACATCCGCAGGTTGGTCAGGATGGGCATGATGAACACGATGATTAGCCGCCCACCATAATGGACCACGTTGGGCGGCCGAGGCCCCGATGAATGCAAACACCAACTGCATTCCTCGAGAGGTCCGAAAGGTGCGATGTGAAAAATAGCGATGGTAAAACCCTGTAATCGCAAACATGCGTATGACATACAGCGAGACGGCCGTCGCAAGGGCCACTGGACTCCAGCCAACCCACAAGACGGTGAAAACGGCAACGTGCATAAGAAAAAACGGGATCGTGCGCACTCGATCCATTTGCTTGCTCTCCCTATCCAACACCAATCCGGCCTCTTCATGACCGTCAAACCGACACAACCCCAATCGTCTAGCGAACACCAGCAGTCGGCGTATTCCTGAAACCGTGGAAGTATCATTGTTCATGCTCGGCAATTCCTCGCTCTCAGCAGGGGGCGTTGCAGCGTTCTTCATCTCTGTCTCCATTGACAATCGGGAAATTTCATGACTCTCTTGAGTCAGGAGGGAAAAATGCAAACTCGAAAAGATAAACCAGATGGATACCTTCTGGCAAATCAATATTTTGGGTCATAACCAGAAAATCCCATGTTCACCGGAATCAATGGAATGTCAGGCCGCAGGGGATTTCGAAGCGTCATGAGTTGCAAAATCTCTAGGCATCACGATTTCCGCTTGGAGAGCGGATATCATCGACCATGTTCTGAACTAGTGGAAATGGAGTGTTCCCTTCCCCAAAACTTGGTCCAATATTGGGGGCAAGTCCAGAGGCACGAGCACGCACTGAACGGGAAGCCTAACCAATGGGGGTTGGTTAGCATCTGGTTTTGGTAGTGACCAGTCACGAAGCAAAAGCCAGTGAGATGCAACGGAAAAGTGCCGCCTGGTACTGTACCGGTAAGATGTGTGTTGTCGTACAAAACTAATGGATCTTCACAATCCCCATTTTTTTGATGCGGGAGAGGAGGGTGGTGGGTTTGAGGCCCAGGAGTTCGGCAGCCCCACCCGTACCGTAGATTTTCCAGTCGGTGTGTTGTAAGGCGGATGCGATATTCGCTTTTTCGCGCAGGCGCATATCTTCTTCGGTGAGCACGTCGTTGGGGTTGTCACTATTTTTCTTGATAGGCGTTTTGATTGATGCTCCATTGGCTTGAGGAACCGGCAAGTCAAACTTCACCGAGCCGCAGCGGGAGGAAATCACCGCACGTTCAATGATGTTCTGCAATTCTCGCACGTTGCCTGGCCAATGATAGTTCTGCAATTTCAAGACTTCGGCCTGGGTCAATTCTCTTCCCGTACAATTGAGTTTTTTTCGGACCAGCGCCATAAAGGTGGCGGCCAGCAGCGGGATGTCTTCTATGCGATTGCGCAGCGGGGCGACTTCAATAGGAAAGACATTTAACCGGTAATAGAGGTCTTGTCGAAAGCGTTTGGCTTCGACTTCTTGGGTGAGCTTCCGATTCGTGGCGGCGATAATGCGCACATTGACCTTACGTGTGGTCTCCTCCCCCACCCGTTCGTATTCCCCTTCTTGTAAGACGCGCAACAGTTTGCTTTGCATCTCCAGGGGAATCTCTCCGACTTCATCCAGGAACAGGGTACCGCCATCAGCGGCTTGAAATCGGCCGGCGCGATCTTTGAGCGCGCCCGTGAATGCGCCTTTCGCATGGCCGAAAAATTCGCTTTCATAGAGTTCTCTGGGAATCGACGCGCAGTTCACGCGAACAAGCGGATGGTCTTTGCGTTTGCTGCGGCGATGAATTTCGCGGGCAACCAGTTCTTTGCCCGTTCCCGACTCACCGGAGATGAGTGCCGTGGCATCGGTGGGGGCCACCAGTTCGATTTGCTCTATCAGATTGGCGATGGCTGGACTCTGACCGACAATCTCACCAAAATTCTGTGCTTCCAAGACTTCTTCTTTTAAGAAC
>JAQBGS010000150.1:0-2846 GCA_032128535.1 Nitrospirota bacterium | reverse complement strand
AATGTCAGTCCCTAGGGTACTTGCACCATATTTCATTGGATTCCGCTCTGCAGCCACCTCAATAATCCGTTGATCAATTCCACACCATTGGAGGATGGTATTCCCTTTGGTCGAAGCTCCATATACATGAATTTTCTTCCCTTTTCTTCGCAATTGTTTGAGAAGAGAATTCAATTCCTCACGGTGAATATTGATCCGCTCCTGGAAGTTTCGATACGGTTTATCGGTGTCTAAGGCTAAATCAAATTCTTTCTGTCGCAAGGCATGTAGGTTGTGAAGGAATTCTTCTTTTTTATGGGTAAATGTCGTTTCGTGTGTCGCGAAACAACGAATACTTCCACCGTTACTATCATTCAACACCGCATTGCAAATTTTCAATCCAGCTTTTTTGACAATATATTCAATGACCGCCAGGCTGTAATATTCTAAACGTTCATGACAAATAGTGTCATATGAACATTTCTCCAGCATCGTGGGCATATAGGACATTTCAAAAATCCAAATTCCTTCAGGAGCAAGAAATTTTTTGATATTTTTGGCAAATTCGATTGGATCTTCGAGGTCATAAAACATTGCAATCGAGGTAATAATGTCGCAAGGAATACCACCCATTTTTTTTTCTAATTCTTGGGATGGAAAAGTATCTTGGATGACTTCTACGTCACTCTTTGCTCCTTCGTACACCACATTTGATGGATCGATTCCAAATTTGACGAAGTCAGAAGGATACTTAGTAAGTAATGTCCCATCATTGCAACCGATATCAAGCACACGCGCTCCTGCTTTTTCCACCATATTCATCGCGTCTTTTACAATTCCCCACAGATGATTTCTCATGGTGTTATTCGTCCCTGACCTATACCAATAGGTCGAATATAAAATGGCCGGAGGAACCGTGTACTCCATTTGCAACAGACCGCAGGCCTTTTCATCATTCATAGGATCACACCGCACAAGCGAAGTGGGAATTTTTCTAAATGGTGGAGAGACGTCATCGGGCTTCACAAATGCTCCCTGCAAATGCTGCTCTCCCAAATTAATCACATTTGTCAGAGCACCAGACCCACACACTCGACATGTTTTTCGATGCACAAGATGCATGCCAATCCTCCCGAACTTGCCTCTCTTTAGCAGACGGTAACTAAAGTGGCAAATTGATTATTGATTTCATCGATACAATAATTTCTTTCCAAATTGAACCTAGCGAGATTTTTAACAACCTGGTCCTTTTCTGTTTGCGGAACGCGTTCGAAGTCATAGGCTTTTTCCTGTTCATGCCAAATTTGACAATTTACTTGCGCCAACTGCGATACGATGCTGCCAATTTGGCCTTCAATGGGTACAATCTCATTTCCTTCTTTCTTGTAAACCTTATTCGATGGAAAAATTAGCCGCCTCTTAGGAATATTCTCAGATTTGGCATCAACCACATACGCATTAATCTCATCTTGAAGGTCTTTTTCTTGTTCAGCTAAACTTGTCGAACGGAAGGTGTCCGTAGAATGCCACTGTTTCAGTTTCACAATTGACAATTTATCGACAAGGGAACCTAAAGTTTCTGCCATCATTTACTCTCTTTTATGGTTCTCACCTTACGAATTTCCAGCGTCTCAAAATCTCTCTTGCCTTGAGAATGGAGGTACTTCTTCTAACTCAGACCCACTATAGCCCGGTACCAAATTCTCACGATGGCTTTTATTGTCTATAAGCCCTTTGGTCCCATGAATTTTATATATTTCTTCTTCAAGGTCAGCCTTTACCATCGTTCGTATTAATTCTTGAAAAGACATTCGAGGTTTCCAGCCCAATTGAGAATGAGCCTTGCTGCTATCCCCAACTAAGAGATCGACCTCTGCTGGGCGATAATACCTTGGATCAATCCTGACATAGTCTTTCCAATCCAGGTCTACCTCACCAAAGGCAATATCCAATAAATCCGTAATTGAATAATGCCTCCCAGTAGCAATAACATAATCATTCGGTTCTTCTTGCTGAAGCATCAGCCACATCGCTTCTACATAGTCCCCGGCAAAGCCCCAATCGCGCCGTGCCTCCAAATTCCCTAAAAATAATTCCTGTTGAATGCCCAGTTTGATGCGAGCGGCCGCTTTAGTAATTTTTCGTGAAACAAAGGTTTCTCCACGACGCGGAGATTCATGATTAAATAGAATTCCATTGCAGGCATACATGTTATAGGATTCGCGATAATTAACCGTGATCCAATAGGAATAGACCTTGGCCACACCGTACGGGCTTCTTGGATAAAATGGGGTTGTTTCATTTTGGGGAATGGCTTGAACTTTACCGAACATTTCGCTGGATGATGCCTGATAAAATTTTGGCTGAATACCTGAATCTCGGATGGCTTCGAGAAGTCGCAACGTCCCAACTCCGGAAATTTCGGTGGTATATTCTGGGATATCAAAACTCACCCGCACATGACTTTGGGCGCCTAGGTTATAGATCTCGTCCGGTTTTATGGAACGTAAGATTTTATTAAGGGAGCTTGCATCGTTCAGATCCCCATACACCAATTGCAATCTTGGAGCAGGATCATGCGGATCTTGATACAAATGGCTGATCCGTCCCGTACTAAAAGAGCTCGACCGTCGCATAAGGCCATAAACCCGATAGCCCTTTTGTAAAAGAAATTCCGCTAGATACGATCCATCTTGCCCCGTGATTCCGGTAATGAAGGCAACCCGTTCTCGACTTAATTCTTTTTTGGGCCGTTTCTTGCGCCTATTCATGAGGAATGCTTTTTTGCTCCTATCGTTCCTACTTCCTGTACTACAAGAAATATGCCATGGGTAGGTGATTCGGCCTTTCTCTCTCAGGCCACGTTC
>JAQBGS010000149.1:0-2906 GCA_032128535.1 Nitrospirota bacterium | reverse complement strand
ATCCTCGTCCTTGCCGCTGAAAAAACTCGGGCCGCTGTTGCACAGAATGTGAAAAGGCAAATTCTTAGTCGAGAAGGCAATCTCCTTGGGATTGTGTATACGAAAAGAAAATTCCACATTCCACAATCCATTCACAAGCTCCTCTAGTCCATTTTCGGACACCATTATTTCAAAAGAATGTAAAGACCGACTCCACTCGTGTCGTCATCGTATCTCTGTTAACAAACCTCAAATTTTTCGAGGGGGTATTATTCCACTGAATCCCTTCAATCTATTTTCCCTCTCACTGAAACAGATACCCGCTACCCCGAGCAGATCAATAGTTTTCTCAATGTATTGTGCCATTCCCAAACTGGCAAGATTCCACATAGGTCTTTGGGGGAATGGTTGATCGGAAGCCGATTCCGTAATGTAGGGGTATACCACCAAAATCATACGGAGAAGGCCATGTGGGTTGAAGAAGAAGAAACAATTCAAACCTGGGTGAATGGCGGGGAAGTTATTATCAAAAAGGTCGGAAGGGAGTATGCTTTCCGACTGGCCAATGAAGCGGGCAATTGGATGGATGGGTTGCCCGATGGCATGGTGTGGGCAGATGCGCAATCGCTGTTCGGCGATTCGCTGTAACGATACAGTCCCGAATCACCCTTGTATCGTCACACGCAAAGCGTACCTCCCTTTTACCGCATTTAACTACATATCAAATTGCGTCGGAAAATGGTTTGGCTGAATCTGAATGTGAGAGGCAGTGGCACCCAGTAAGGCTAGCTTGCTCATGTTCGTAGGTTTATCCATTTCTTGAAGCCCTTTCACTTCACTCGCCTTGAGATCCACATTCAAATTTTCCTTTAACCAATCACGATCTAACACCACGTTATACCGCAAGTAGGAAAACAATTCCCTTCCTCCCAAGACATCCCCATGCAAATCCCCAATTTCACGATCAATCTTCCAGGCCGTGGGACTACGAGACATCCACTGCAGAATCGTTTGATTCATGGCGTCGCAATCATTCATGAGAGAGGTCAAGGCCTGGAGGGAAACTTTGGCCGAAGACATGTCCATCACCTCATTAGCCGCCATGCGCATTTCCTGCGCACCTGTACCAATTGACATCAATAAGAGTTGGTCAGCTCCCGTGGCCCATTTCAATCCAAAACCCTCCGTCGTTGCCATGAGCAATAATTGCAAGGCCGGGTTATTGTGTGGGCTCACACCACCATCCACAAAGGCCCCTTCGGCACCCTTTCCAATGCGCAACCGCTCGGGATTGAAATAATGCGGAGCTGCGGTACTCGCTCGTACAATTTCCCGAAGAAGAAAGTCCTTATTGGGCGTCGCCGTGCCCTTGTTGGCAACCGGATCGAAATAGCGCCCCTTGGGATTATTCATTAACGGCCAAGGACTTCCCGAATCCAACCGCTTGGTCATAATCATGAGACCCGTTTGGAGGTCGTCGCTTCCCAACGTGCGGTCTCCAAACTGCGCCGTCAAGGCTTTCATCAGGGGTGTGCGTGGAAATTTGGCCTGCAAGATTCCTTGGCGCCAGATGGACTTCTGAAAAACTTGTTCCGACAGTTCGTTATAGAGCACCTCCAGTTTTTCTACGGTCCAACCCAAAGCGAGTCCAGTGGCAATAATGGAACCTGTCGAAGTGCCCCCAATCAGATCAAAATACTGGCTCAGCCGAAAATCGAGATCATTCCCTGCTCGTTTTCGCAAAATGTCTTCCACGCGCTTTAAATATTGCAGGGTGAGAATTCCACGGACTCCACCACCATCTAACGCCAGAATTCGTTTAGCACCAGGATCGAACAAATGTTGGTCACGCGTGCGAATCAACATCAATCCTCCTCTCCTTATTGAACGATTCCCCCAAAGTGAAAATTTCCTTCACGACCAATCCGCGTGAGCGAGCTTCCTCTGCAAAATGCAGCGTGAGGTCGCGTGGTCCACGAGGATGGCCATCCCAGGCAATTACCGCTTGTACGTCATGATTTTTTTTGGATAACTCGGGAGTGGATACACCTATTTGCATTCGACTTTTCTCTAGCACTGCATCAAGAATCGCGTGATTAACTGTTTGATACCCAGCATGACGCTCTTCACCGGTTTCGATGACAGCCAGCTCTCCCTTCCCCTTTGCCATGCCAATCACCTGATCGAACAACGCGCCCCAATTCCATTCTTCGGAACCTGGACGATCCATCACGGAGGTGACTCGGAACAGTTCGGGAGCAAAGGGCAACACGATTCGAAAATCTATGCCTAAATCTTGCGCCACCCACAACGCAATTAAATCTGCCCCACAGGCCGCAGAACACATAAGAAATTTGACCTGTTCCCTGAGAAACAGCGCTTCTATTTGGCCACACACAACCGCCACCTGCGTCAAGGGGAAACGCGGGATGGTCGCATCTGGTGCATCAATCCGCCGTCCAGCAAAGGCGACAATCACGAGATAGTCCTTCCCCCCCTAACTTAACCCGTTTGACTCACTTGGTTGGATTGTTGAAACCCAAGCTTCATCCAAAACGGGCATAGTATCGTCCCCACCAGCAAAAGCCCGGCAATCCACGCTTCACGCCAGGGCATCCACCCTGGCGCTGGGCTGCCGACCATCCATGACCCGATGCCTGTCAGGAAACAAAATATCGACAAGGACGCAAGCCCCATGGCTAAAATCGCTCGCCAAAATCGTTGAGAACTTGCTGGATGGGCGGGATGAACGCGCTGTTCAATGGGACCCCAAAACCCTGGTGGTTGCGCGCGTCGATAGAATATTTCTAAGCGGTCGCGCTCTTCCGGTCCCGTGAATAACGAGACCCCTACCCCAATCATTCCGGAACCGATCCCCATGATGAGTAACCGCCATTCCTCTTGATCCGGCAACCCCCACAACAGGA
>JAQBGS010000148.1:0-4995 GCA_032128535.1 Nitrospirota bacterium | reverse complement strand
CTATCCCACAGACGGAGATCCTATCTCTGCCGCTGATTTTAATGAAGACCCACAGAGTACATTTCAGCTTCGACGGGTTCGAATGAAAGTCGGTGGGCATGGTTATCAACCCTGGATTAAATATTACTTCGAAATGAATTGGCAATCCACATCCGATGCCGGCGGATCTTCCGGATCTGCGAGTTTGCTCGACTGGCGGATTAGCCTCGAAAAATGGAAATTCCTTTCCCTTCAAATTGGTCAATGGAAAGTCGACTATAACCGGGAACGGAGAGACTCTTCAGGCAATCAACAGTTCGTCGAACGATCGATCGTCAATGAGATCTTTACCATCGATCGACAGGTTGGAGCCATGCTGTATGGCCATGTGGCCCCTGGTACACCGTTTGATTCACGGTATTATGCCGGCGTCTTTACGGGATCCGGCAGAGGAGAAGCCAACGACGATGCCAACATGATGTATTTCGGACGGTACCAATGGAACTTTTTGGGACGCGATCTGAAATGGTCACAAAGTGACGTGGAGTTTCATCAGCAACCGACGGGAAGCGTAGCCTTCGCCGCCTATACCACTGTTGGCAAATGTACCCGGTGGTCATCGAGCGGATGCGGAACCTTACCTGAAAACAATTCGGCCGGCGTGAAGTATACGTCCGATTCTGCTGCTACAGCCGGACAATACCGGGTGCAAGGCATGATGGAGGAATTCGCGTTTAAATGGCGCGGGCTCTCCATTCAACATGAATACCATTGGAAAGAGGTCAAGGATGACGCCTTTCCACAAGGTGCGCCTGGTTATAAGACCAACATGATGGGAAGTTATTCACAGATCGGATATTTCCCGCATAATTTCATTCCCGCCGTTCCAGAACCGTTGGAAGTAGCCTTCCGCTATGCATTCGTCGATCCCAACATCTCGGCCCCAAATGACCGACGACAGGAATACACGACCGTCTTTAATTGGTTTTTTGCAGGGCATAAAAACAAGCTCACACTCGATGGCTCCTGGCTCACGCTTTCGCAACCTGCGGGGCAAAATCAACATGAACAACGGGTCCGCCTACAATGGGACGTCTCGTTCTAAACTCCTAGGGACGCAAAGGCACTCCTCCTCTCGTCCCCAAAATACCCTCCAGCGAGCCCCATCGCTGGAGGGTATTTTTCTTACAACATAGCCGTTCGATTATTTGTTTTTCCCCGATAGGGTTGTCTTATGCAAAAAGTCTGTATACCGAATGGCGACCTGCCAGGGTTTTCCCTTCAAGAGGCTCCCGATTTCTCCATCGGGAGACTCCATCATGAACTCTCGTGGCTCAAAGACTAGCTGACTGGGCTGAGGTTCTAATCGCTCAAGAGGACTGATGCGAGTAGAGTCTACGTCATATCTCGATTTCTGCAAATCCTGCCAGAGGGGGGTTTTAACGGAAAAGTTGCTCACGACAACGTAAAAATTTCCCCCAGCTACATAGAATCCGCCCGAGGTGGTGAGTTGAAAATTCTTTTCAAGATCTTCCGTTACAATTTCAGCAGTTTCAAAGAAGGTAACCATCTCTTCCGGAGTGGCTTGACTCAACCCTTTGACAATCAGGGGAGCAAAAAATTGAATCTCTGACGGGCTGAATACCGGATGTGATGGGGAACTGGAGGACGAAGCACTGTATAGACCACTTTTTCCTGCCCGAATCCCTTGCATAATTTGAATCATTTCCTCTTTCGTGAACGACACTGGATGATCATAGCCTTTTCCGCCATAGGCATCCGGCATAGCCTGTAACGCAACCACACGATTGGGACTATCTAAAATTTTCAGGGTTTGAAATTGAGGGGTACTACAAGCCCCTAGAGACAGAGCCACCAGTACCCCCCCCACGACACTTCGCTTCATAGACGTCCTCCTTTAATGATCGTTACAAACACGTTCGTTGTATCCAGACTAAAAATTGTACCGCATAACCTTGTCCTAAACAGCTCTTTTCGGAAAATGTAACAAGAATGTCTTCGGCTCGTGATCCATTAGTCATATCCAAGGCATATTCTTCACATAAAGAACAACAATTAAAAGGAGGAAAAGACGAATGGTACGTGTAGAACAACTCATGACTCGGGAATTGGCCTGCATCGAATCAACCCAGGCCGTGTCTGTCGCATCGAACCTCATGCGCATTAAGAAAATTGGCAGTCTATTGGTGATGCAAGGTTCCGAGATGATTGGCATCGTCACCGAAAGCGATATCGTCCGAAAAGTGGTCGCCTTTCATCTTCAAGCAGAATTTGTGCAAGTGAAGCAGATCATGAGTACTCCCATTGTCAGCATTGATGAATCTGAATCCATTTTTGAGGCCGCTGGGATTATGAAAGCAGCAGGCACACGACACCTTGCCGTCGGCAATGAACATCACGTATTCGGAATGCTGTCGGTCCGTGATCTCTTATCTCCCATTTCACGAGATGAGTTGTAACATGAAAGCCATGGCATCTCGAATAGCCCCAACCTTATTCCAACCATCGTTGCGAGACTCATCCTCTTGGCTGACCCAGGTTCTTGGAGCAGATCTCACACACTTTTGGATGAAAGGGATTAAAGTCGTCCTCAGCCTCCTCATCATGACCATTCTACTGGGATTGGCGGGAGGCGTGTTCCGAATATTTCTCAACCTCCAAACGCTATTTCATCATCCAATAGAACAGGCCTTGCGCCAATTGATTGTGGACACCTTGATCATTCTCGCCATCGTGGAAGTGTTTAAAACCACCTTAACCTATTTTTCTGAAGGACGCGTGAAGGTGACGTTTATTGTGGACACAATTTTGGTCGTCATGCTGACGGAAATTATTTCCAAATGGTTTTCAGGAACGCCTGTGTCCCAATGGATGACACTGGGTGGGATACTCCTGACCCTGGGAATTATTCGCATCGTGGCTGTTCAATGGTCTCCAACAAAAATCGAACAGCACGTTGATCTACCCGCATCTCCTTAAAGCATAGGAAACTGATTTCACTCAGTTTGGAAAGAGGAAAAAGAAACAATGGCCTTACTCATTTAAGCAACGTTTTTCTGTGCCACACTCTGCTAAAATGCCAAATCACCTGATGGCCCACTATGCACTGTCTTCTCTTTAGACATGGAATTGCCGAAGAACCACACACATGGTCCGGAGATGAGTATTCCCGCCCGCTCACCAAAGAAGGAGTCACCAAAACCAAGCAGGCTGTCGAAGGGATCAAAAGAATTGGAGTGGAGCCCACACACCTGTTCTACAGCCCATTAACCCGCACGCAACAAACCGCAACCATTGCCAAAGATATTTTGAGGATACAGTCAGACATGGCCATGACCCCAGAGCTGGTGTACTACCAATCCCCCATGCTCCTCTTCCCCATCCTTCAGACGTTACCATCAGATGCCGTCGTCATGTGTGTCGGCCATGAGCCGCACTTAGGACAAACTGCCGCACTCATGCTTTTTGGCCAACACTCGCCAAGCCTGTCGTTCAAAAAGGCCGGCAGTGCGCTTATTGCCTTTCACAAAAACGCGATTGTCGGGAAAGGAATTCTGGAATGGTGGATACCCCCTGCGCAGCTTCGGGCTCTGCGCAAGGGTTAAAAATGAGGGGAAATGGATCTCTTGAAAATTATTGGAGCGTGGGATTCATGGGTGCCATTCTCAATGTACCATTGACCAAGACCCCCGCTTCAAGCAAAAACACTGGGGAATCAATGTTCCCTTCAACCTTGGCAGGCGCGAACAATTCAACTTTCTCTTGTGCAGCGATATCGCCCCGAAGCGGACCTTGTGCCACAATATGTTTCGCTCTCACCGTGGCTTCGATGGTGCCTTCTTTTCCCACTTGAATCAAATCACTGCCGAAGACTTCTCCTTCGACGAACCCGTCAATGCGCATCATGCCCTGAACCTTGAGCACCCCTGTCAACCGACATCCTTGCCCCAAATACATCTGATACCCTTCCTCTTCCAAAACCGCAGTGGCTGGACTAAGCGTCTTTGATGATTTCACCTCTTCCATAAACTCCTCCTCTATCAGTAATACGAGTAAACTGTGTCGGAACCAGAGCGGTTGACCCACTCCATGACCCGCAGATTCGTGAATAGTCAGACTATGGAAGAACGCAAAGAGACTCTACCCCTCTTTAGAGGGGCAACTGATTCAGTGGTTTTGGTGATGGCAAGAAGGAGCAACCAGAGGGAATCGACTAGAGTTACAAGATCGCGGACAAAATGGAATATAAGAGAATAGCTAAGAGAGCCGCTCCAGGAAGCGTGCAGATCCATGCATACACAATTCGACGAGTCACACCCCAACGAACAGCAGAAAGACGATTGACCGCACCCACGCCCATGACGGCGGACGTGATGGTATGGGTCGTACTCACAGGCAGGCCAATGTGCGCCGTGGCCATTAGCACCACGGCTGCGCCCGTTTCGGCAGCAAACCCATGAACTGGTTCCAGCTTGGCGATGCCCATCCCCAAGGTTCGGATAATTTTCCACCCGCCGAGCGCCGTCCCCAAACCCATCGCCAGCGCACACGAGATAATGACCCATTGTGGCACTTCTGCCGAAGGAATATGTCCTGCCGACAGCAAGGCCAACGTGATAATCCCCATGGCCTTTTGCGCGTCATTCGCGCCATGGCTGAGTGCCATAAACCCTGCTGACACCAATTGCAGCCGACGGAACAGGACCATGGCCACCCCACGTTGGGTTCGAAAAAATACCCAGCTCAACACCACCATGAGGATAAACGCGATTAAAAAACCAAAAAATGGCGAGAACACCATCGCCTTCAACACCTTCACCAAACCGGCAACCTGTAACACTTCCAATCCGCCATGAATGAAGCCCGCACCCACCATGGCGCCGATCAACGCATGCGACGAACTTGAAGGTAACCCCATTTTGAGGGTGATGAAATTCCAAATGATCGCGCCCCCTAATGCGGCCACAATCACCACATCATTGACGGCCCCCGGAT
>JAQBGS010000147.1:0-4683 GCA_032128535.1 Nitrospirota bacterium | reverse complement strand
ACTTGCATGTTGGCATCCAAGGTCGTGATGTAATTTTCAAATCGAACCTGATCGTTCCCTTTTCCCGTAGACCCGTGGGCAATCACCTTGATCCCGCGCTCTTTGGCCACGCGAACCGCAATTTCGGAAAGGGTGACACGCGCTAACGGCGTCGACAGCGGATAGCCGCCCTGGTAATCCGCATTTGCCTTAATCGCTCGTGTGAGAATTTTTTCTGCAAACTCTTCTTTGGCGTCAATAACCACCGCTTCCACCGCGCCAAGTTTAATGGCTTTGGCTTTCACGGCTTCAAGATCTTCATGAAGCTGCCCCACATCCACCGTGAGCGCGACGATGGAACAGTCATAGGCCTCTTGAATCCATTTGAGCATAATGGAGGTATCCAATCCCCCCGAGTACAGCAAGACACACCGATCGAAGGTTCCCTTTTTGGCTTCATGCGAAGCAATCTTCTGATATCCGATATTGGATTCCATGAGTCTTTCACCTACATACGGTTAAAAAAATTTCCAGAAACGTTTCATCTGTAAAAATGCCATAAGTCAGTGTTGAATGGAAAGGTTACCGACCAAGAAAAAGTTGGTTGAGGCCATGCGGTGTCCCCCCCGTCCGTCAAGAGTGACAAAGTGCCTGTCTCAACCCGTCCATCCCCAAAAGCAAACCACCGACGAAGTTTTAACGCCGCAATGATTCCTGAGACTGAGCCATCAGACTGGCCTCTTCAGCAATTACGAAAAAAAGAATGCTAGACAATGGAAGGCAGGCTAACCGGCGAGACATCGACTGACACTGTCGGGGTATGGTCTCCGCCACCGACCATAAATCCGTTGATCGGGCTCACATCGCCATAATCTCTACCCCAGGCTAACGTAATGTGTTCCTCACTCGGGATACAATTGTTGGTGGGATCAAAATCCACCCATCCCAGATCAGGGCACCAGATCGAGAGCCACGCATGGGAGGCATCGGCACCGACCAGTTTCTCCTTGCCTTCGGGAGGATGCGTCAAGAGGTATCCACTGATATAGCGTGCGGGCAAACCAAGACTGCGCAAGGCGGCAATTTCCACATGGGCAAAATCCTGGCACACGCCTTTCCGCGCCGTCAGCACGTCTTTCACGGGAGTCGAGACATCCGTCACGCCCCCCTCATAGGTAAATTCCTGAAAAATCCGACTGGTCAAATCCATGACTCCCGCGAGAATTGGACGCCCTGGGGGGAAGCATTCACGGACAAAATCATAGGTGTCGTCGTCAATGGTGACATAGGGTGAGTCATACAGAAATTGCTGTGCGTCCAACATCGCGGGCTCCGTGGATCCCTGTAATTGCTGGGTCACACGATCCCACGGGAGGCTTTGATCCAGATGTATTGGTTCAGGTTTCACGA
This sequence comes from Nitrospirota bacterium, assembly GCA_032128535.1. Classification (GTDB taxonomy): domain Bacteria; phylum Nitrospirota; class Nitrospiria; order Nitrospirales; family UBA8639; genus Nitrospira_E. Next base: position 3,294 of record JAQBGS010000147.1, on the reverse strand, counting down.
CATCGACCAAGGTTTGCGCCTCGACGACTAAGGCTGGATGAGGTGTTTGAATAGTCAGATGGGTGAGGGGATTGCCAAAATAATCCTTCCCCTCCGAACGCACAGACGGCACGGGGTCAATCACCACTGTTGACCGCAGCACATGTTGTCGGGGATGAGATCGTGGCGTTAATCGCAGGGCATGATGGGATATCGCAACCGGCTGGGTGTAGGTAAAGGTGGTTCGGTGGGTCACCTGATAGATCACGGGATGCCCTCAAGCCATTGAGGGCCGGAAATCCGTTGCGACAAGGAATGACTGAAATAGGTGTGCGCGACAATGTCCGACAATTGATGGACGCCTTGGTCGAGTTGTTTCAGCAACAGGACCAGCTTCGCCCGCACTTTGGTCTTTTTCGTGAATTCGGCTATCTGAATCATGTCCGTCAAACGAATGTCGGTGCAAATGCGTGTCGTGATCTGTTGTGCCGGATTGAGGGATGCCGCTGTTTCCTCATGCGGCAAGGCCTTCATGTGGTCGTCAAACGTGAGTAATTGAAAAATCACTGAACGAGGATTGGTCTCGTCGGCCAACAGTAAATCCAGCACCGCAGCCAGTTTGGCTTCCGCTTTATACCGCGTGCGATAGGTAATCGAGCTGTCTGCTAATTCCAGCAACAAATTCAAAGAGCTGGTGCCCTCAGGGTTTCCGCGTGTCGAGAGATGCCGAATGAGTTTTGACAGATGTCGAACCCGTTCCAAGCGCCGTCCCATTTCCAAAAAGCGCCAGGCATAACTCCGCGTCATATTTTCCATGACCATCCCATTGACAGCCGCCAAATGCTGAATCATTCGACTGAGGAGTCGAATCGCATCATCCATGCTTTGGCCTTTGGTCCGCGCCCATTCTTTCGGCACGCTGGTCAGCTCGATCAAAATGTTCCAGGTGTCCTGGGACAAGCGATGCCGCACAAGTTCCGCCGTGCGCCGGACATTCTGGAGAATTTTCGCTAGTCCATCAGGTGAATCCGGGTCAAATAAAATGGTACGGAGTTCGGCTTCCACCATATCGGCTCCGCCTTCCACCGCCCGTTTCGCTCGGCGTGGCGACAAATGTTCCTGCATCACCAATAAAGAAACCAAACGAGCAAGGGTTTCCGGTTCATCGCTCAACCCAGATTCCCCGCTTGTGCGCGAAAACAAACTTCGGATCAGACGGATCGCGCCTTCCGAGCGTTCGATGTACCGCCCCAACCAAAACAGATTATCGGCCGTCCGACTGGGAAGGTCCCGCCCGCCTCGCCGAAGGAGAAGCGTATGGTGGGGCGCCGGCGCGACCACTGGGCTCTCAAGTACACCACTCCCCTTCACCCAGGTATCTTTGCTGAAATCACCGGGTTCATGCCAATGCCCACGCGGATCTGATCGAACCGACACTCGTGCCAATCCACCGGGCATGACGGCATAGCCGTCCTTCGTAGCCGTGAGATAGACACGAAGAGTCATCGGCACAGGCTTCAGTTGATTGTCGGCTCCCCAAAATGGGGTCGTGGAAGGCGAGACAATTTCCCGTCCCACATATTCGTGTCCCCGTCGGGTAATCGCCTGTACCAAGTCTTGCTTGTCTTTGTTCGTCAAATCAGGACCAAACGAGGAGAGACGACCGTGCGTGAGCCCTTGCTTGGGTGTTAACACTCGACGAATCATCAACCGATGCATGTTCTCAAGCACATACGCACGTTCATTGGCTTGTCCACACCACCAAGTGGCCACGCTGGGAATCTTCAGCCCTTCACTAAAAAAGAATTGGGATAAGGCCGGCAAAAAACTCAGCAGAACTTCATTGTCGACGAGTCCACTTCCGAGGGCATTCCCCATGGTCACATGCCCGGCTCGAATGGATTGCAGCAAACCTGGAATACCTAAAGCCGATTCCGTTGATAATTCGAGTGGATCGCACAGGTCCGAATAGAGACGTCGTAACACCAAATCGACGGGTTTCAAGCCATCCACAGTTTTCAAGAAAAGCCGGTCGTCTCGCACGGTCATATCCGAGCCTTCCACCACCGGATAGCCCAGATACCGTGACAGATACGCATGTTCAAAATACGCCACATTTTGCGGGCCAGGCGACAAAACCACGGCCAACGGATCGTCCCGTTGTGAGAATTGCAAAAAATTCTGGCTAAACGTTTGGAAAAACGAGGAGAGTCGTTGCACACGTGTTTCGTCGAAAAGGTCAGGTAATGACCGCGACACAATAATACGGTTTTCCAGGGCAAACCCCGCACCAGTGGGCGCTTCGGTCCGATCACGAAGAACCCACCATTGCCCGTCGGGCCCACGCGCCACATCAAATGCCAGAAAATGCAAATAGGTCCCGCCCTGCACTGGAACGTCATGGCACGGTTGCAAGAACTGTGGATTGCCGAAGACCACGGCAGGAGGCAAGGTCCCGTTTTTTAACAACTGTTGCGGGCCGTATAAATCACTCAAAATATGATTGAGCAGACGCGCGCGTTGAATAAGGCCGGCTTCGAGCTGTGTCCATTCCTCCTGACTAATCAGCAAGGGGAATAAGTCCAACTGCCACGGTCTATCCGATTGTTGGCCATCCTGGCCGGCCTGATAGGTCACGCCTCATCTTTTAAAAGACGTTCGGCAGTTTCCCGCGCCAATTGGCGTTCGGTGGTATCCAAGGCCGAGAACCCTTTCAGGAACCCCTGCCAATGAGCACGAACCGCCCCGTTCTGACCAATGAGTTCATCAAACGTGTCAGGTTGCGGCGGATAATTCATGGGAGGTTGCAAAAAAGATTCGGGGGATTCAGAAGCGAAAGAGGCCATCATGGGATTCATCAGATAGGTTCGTATGAAAGGGGCTGACTCATCACCATCCTGTAGCTGAGCCCCATGGTCTACTCACAAGAATTATACCGGCCATCGGAGATCAAGGGTACAGGGAAATTCCGGACGAGAGGTATCGACTGGTTCAAGATACGGCCCAGCGGTATGGCCAAACGGGGTAAACCTGGCTAACCGCCTGCTTTCCGCTTCATAGGCATTGACGGGAAATTCATCATAATGTCGTCCACCTTGATGAGCCACATGATAGGTACAGCCAGCTGCCGCCCGTTCGGCCCAGCGGTCATAAATATCAAACGTGAGTGGTGCGTCAACTCCGATATGTGGATGCAAACTGTTGGGCGGCTGCCAGGCGCGATAACGAACACCACCGACGGCCTCCCCTTGTCGTCCCGTTGGAATCAACGGCACTCGTTTTCCATTGCAGGCTACCACATACCGGGTGTCGGTC
>JAQBGS010000146.1:0-3995 GCA_032128535.1 Nitrospirota bacterium | reverse complement strand
TCGCTCATTTTTGCGGCCCGCTCCAATAACCGAGAATGCAAAAAGAACACATCACCTGGATAGGCTTCACGTCCTGGTGGCCGCCGAAGGAGAAGGGAAAGCTGACGGTACGCCGTGGCATGCTTGGACAAATCGTCATACACGATAAGGGCATGCTTCCCACTATCACGGAAATATTCGGCCATCGTGACACCGGCATAGGGAGCAAAAAATTGCAACGAAGCCGAGTCACTAGCCGTGGCGGAAATCACCGTGGTGTATTCCATGGCCCCATGATCTTCTAGGGTTTTCACCACGCGCGCGACGGTCGAACGCTTTTGGCCAATCGCCACATAGAAGCAATAGACATCTAAGCCTTTTTGGTTAATGATCGTATCGATCGCAATGGCTGTTTTCCCTGTTTGACGATCACCAATAATTAATTCTCGTTGACCACGACCCACTGGAATCATGGCATCAATCGCTTTCAAGCCTGTTTGCAGGGGCTCACCCACCGATTGCCTATCCACCACACCAGGTGCCCTAATTTCAATCAAACGGGTTTCTGTTGAATTGATGGGGCCTTTCCCATCAAGGGGCATCCCGATCGCATCAACCACTCGACCCACCAGCACTTCACCCACGGGCACTTCGGCGATACGCCCGGTGCGTTTTACGGGGTCACCCTCACGAATACCGACATCTTCCCCGAGCAAAACCACACCAACGCTATCTTCTTCGAGGTTCAGCGCCACGCCGTACACTCCACCGGGAAATTCTAGCAACTCCCCCGCCATGGCGCCTTCCAGGCCATAGACCTTGGCAATATTGTCACCCACTTGGATGACATACCCCATTTCCTTGACGTCGACCCGTTGGTCAAACCCTTTAATTTTTTCCTTGATGATTGAGCTAATTTCTTCGGCTTTGATCTGCATGGATTACCCCTTCGTCAACTGATCCTGCATGCTGGTCAATCGACCCAACACGGAATTATCAAAGACTTGACTGCCAATGTATATTTTCAACCCTGCAATAAGTTTCGGCTCGACCTCAAACACCACATCAACGGATCGCCCAAGCGTTTCGCTCAGTTCACGTTTCATCTGTTCCCGTTCAGTCGCCTCTAAGGGCTTCGCGGAACTGACTCGAAGTTGTTGAATCCCCTTTTGCTGGTCAGCCAGATCCGAAAAGGCCTGCGAAATTTCCGGAAGCAAGATCGCTCGGTTGGTTTTCAGGAGTTGATTCAGAAAATCGAGCATAACCGGAGGGGCCTGCAGTCGCTGACATAATTCCTCCAAGACCACTTGTTTTTCTTCATATTTAAAAACCGGGGAAGCTAAGACATGTTTCAAGGCAGGGGTATCTTCTAATCCTTGGGCCAAAGACCCTAAGGCATTTCGTGCGGGTTCGATGCCCGATTCCTCGAGCAATTGGAAAAGCGCCGATGCGTACCGACGCCCGATCGTACTTTGATTCACGGTTTACAGAGAATCCAGGCAGCCACGTGTTGAATGGAAAATGGCGTGTATCAAGCGGCTAAACGTAACATGGGCGCTATACCCTGTCAACCAAAAAGAGCCAATGTAAAGGGATTTTTCCCAATACACTCTGATCAGGAAGGAAGGGGCTGAAGAGAAGAGATTTGGATTTTGAGGGAAGTGGCAGCAGCTTTTGGGGTTTGAATAATGCCGCCCCCGAGGACACGATCGCCCTCATAAAAGACGGCAGACTGCCCAGGACTTAACGCCCGAACAGGGGTTTCAAAAGTGACGTTCATGGAGGTTTCACTATCCCATTGAAGGGTTGCGGGAAGGGCAGGCGAGCCATATCGAAATTTGACATCAATGTGCTTCTCTTCCCCTAAGCTTTCTCGTGAAAAGATATTGAGATCGGCCACCTGGCAGGTTTGGGTATCTAAATCTTCTGGAGGACCTAACACCACCAAATTCAAATCTGGTACGACTCGCTGTACATACAGGCGATTGCCAGTGGCGATCCCCAACCCTTTTCGCTGGCCGGGGGTATAAAAGGCCACGCCTTCGTGCTGCCCGAGTTCCTGGCCCTCCGCATCGACAAAGTTTCCCGGATTCGTTGCTTGCGGAGCATGTTCTTTGAGGAATTCCCGGTAGTCTCCTTGCGTGACAAAACAAATTTCTTGGCTTTCCTTCAGCTCATCAACCGGCAGTCCCATAGCTTCGGCTTCGGCCCAGACATTCGGTTTTTCCATGTTCCCTAGGGGAAACAACATCTTGGAGAGCCACTTAGCAGGAATACGATACAAAAAATAGGATTGATCTTTTTTGGTATCCAATCCCCGAGCCAAAAAAGGAGTGCCCGCTTCATCTTGTTGAATTCTGGCGAAATGACCGGTCGCGATATAATCCGCCCCAAGCTGCTCGGCTACTTGAAACAAGCCCCCGAACTTGACCCGTTCATTACACCGGACACAAGGATTAGGGGTGGTGCCCTGAAGATAGCCGTCAATAAAGTCGTCGATCACCCCTTGCTGGAAAGATTCTCGTGTATCAATGACTTGATGGGAGATGCCTAAGAGTTCAGCCACATGTCTGGCAATCCCGACTTTACAGCATCCCCGTTCCTGCCAACGCTTGGACGTTGCGGCTTCGTCCTCTTCTTCCCACACCTTGAGCGTGACACCAAGGACTTCATAGCCCTGGTCTTTCAAGAGTTTGGCCGCCACGGAGCTATCCACGCCCCCGCTCATCCCTAAGACAACTTTTTTAGGAGCTGAAGCGTTCATTTCAGACTGAGGGGTTCGGTTTCCATTTTTGATAACATTTTGGCCGCAGAAGATTTCCCCTGCCCATTGGATAAAACTCGATCAGCCGCATCCAAGTCGAGCTTGGGTGCGACACCCATGTCGCATTCCCCTTGGAAATAGACGCCTTCTTCCATCGCAAATGTTGGGGTATGCACATCCCCAATGAGTACGGCAGGCTTGAGGAGTTGGATTTTTTTGTTGGCGGTAATGACGCCTTCAATCCGTCCGCTACTTACAATAGTTCCACCGGTGATGGTTCCCTTAATGAGGGCCGTTTCACCAATAATGAGGGTATCATCGATCGTGATTTCCCCTTCAAAATTGCCATCCACCCGCACCGTGCCCTCAAATTGGGCTTTGCCCTTAAAATCTACACCTTTGCCGAGAAACGTGTAAAACTCTTGCCCAAAACCTGGGCCATCTTTAGATTTGTCCTTTTCACCCCACATATTCCCCTCCTCTTCATCCAGTATTTGACTCTCGGGTGGCGAGCCAGGAACTCCGTGTCCTCTGGGCAAAATTTCCCCGACCTATCCGGAATTTTGAAATCACCTTCCCTTATCTTACCTTGACGTCTTCTTCCACCGAAATGACCAGTTTAGATCCGATGCCTTTTCGTTCGCCCTTTTGGGGCATATTGCAAGATCCATTAAACATCACCCCTTCATCCATGGAAAGCAGGGGTGTAGTAATGGACCCATCAAAAACGGCAGGGCTTAAGAGTTTCACGCGATTTTTCGCTAAAATTTCTCCAGTTATCCGACCCTGGCAGGTAACCATCCCGGCTTCGATTTTAGCTGTAATGACCGCTTTTTGACCGATGATCAAATTCCCATCGGTATAAATTTCCCCCTCCAAGCGCCCATCCACTCTGACAGTGCCCTGGTAGCGGATGGTCCCTTTAAAGGTGACCTCTTCTCCTACAAAGGCAATAATATCGCCAGATTCTTCATGATTGTTCGAGAGTACTGGACTGGCGATGACTGGCGATTTCACAACATCTTCCGGAGTTTCAGCGGTATTTTTTCCAAACATGGAGACCCTCCCTCTTCTTTGAATGACTTTATGCCGAACTTAATCGACTCCCTTCTACCTCTAAATCCGACTTTTCGTATAAGGAGACCCCATGTCGTATGGGTTTCCTTACAATTTTTATTCCAAAATGATGGCACTCACGCGGTCCAGCTCTTCATCAGAATAATAATGAATGACAAGCTGCCCACCTTTGGTT
>JAQBGS010000145.1:0-4208 GCA_032128535.1 Nitrospirota bacterium | reverse complement strand
GGGTCGCCGTTTCCATGCCCGGATTACCGACCGGCACGATTAGGGACACACGGGGATATTGTTGTTGGAAATAGTCAATCGCTTCCACATCTTTGATGTTGGGCATTCGAATATCGCTGATAATCACATACGAGTAGAGGGGTTTCCGTCTGCATTGATGACCTGCATAGCGTTGTCGCCATCTTCGGCTTCAAGGACATCATAGCCGGCTCTGTTCAGAGTCATCCGAAACACTTTTCGTATATCGGGCTCATCATCGACCACCAGAATCAGGCCGTTGGATGTGTGTCCACTAGACATGCCGCCGGTGGCAACAGACATGGCACCCTCCTTCTTCTGAAGGCAACCGACTTCGGATGTTTATTTTTTCTCCAGGGTCACCACCCCATCCCAGACTTCTTCAGGAGGATGCTCCAGGTATTGATCACAAAGTTTAATGTAAAAATCAGACGGACCGTCCTTTTCCAAGACATCGGCACACTGAGTAAACAATTCACGGGCTGCATTCCAGGACTGTTCTCGAAAAGCTCCCATGGCCTCAGAAAACAGCACGCTGGCCTGCCGCTGGGCTTCGTCTGACTCATCCAGACGACTAACCAATTCGTGAATCCCGAGGGCATTGGCCTTGCCTTTCAGTCGGAATTGCCCCAGATCTTTTGTCAGAAACCCATCCAGTTCACGGATGACATCGTCCGTCACGGCAATGGTCGTTCCGAGAGACTTATTAAACCCTTCCACCCGTGATGCGGTATTCACCACGTCTCCAGCCGGACGATACTCATAATGATCCACCGCCCCCACGGTGCCAATGGTAAACTGCCCGGCATGCAACCCGATCCGGGTGGGAAGACTGTACGGCGCCACGGCCAGATTAAACCGGTCAACGGATTTCGAAATATCCAACGCGGCGAGGCAGGCCTGTTTTCTCAGCCCGGGCTCATCCTCGGGCGCTTTCCAGATCGCCAGAATCGAATCGCCCTTTAAATCGACGATAAGCCCGCCATGGTGACGGACCGGCGTAAAGAGGGCTTCAAAGTATTTGCTGAGCATATCGCTCAGTTCCTGTGGATTGAGTTTTTCGGATAGGGTCGTGTAATTCGCGGCATCCGTAAACAGACAGGTGCCATAGACGACTTGAGGGCCGCCCTTGAGATTGCCGAGGTCCTTAGCCAGCGAATCCACCACATCGTTGGGCAGATAGTAGCCAAAGGCCTCGCGCATATTTTTCCGCTCCCGATCAGTTTCATAATAGTTCCACAAGACCGCACTCCCAAACGCCAGCGGGGTCTGTACGAGTAACGGAATCACGAGAGGATACCAGGTGAAGTCGTGCTGAAATTGATACACGGCCGCCCCCAGATACAGAAGACTTAACCCGAACACCGCACCTGCCGCCAGCACCGTCGGCACCATCCGGCAAATAATCCCCATAAGCAACCCCCAAAACAGGAGAAGGAGCATTTGGGCTTGCAGGCTGATCGGCACCACCGAAGAATCCCCCAGCATGTTGGCAAAAGCCGTGGCCGCAATTTCCACGCCTCCGATAAAGACGCCATTCGCCTGCGAAAATACGGTGTAAAAACTGTCCTTGCGTTCTGCCAGAAAAATTTCAGAAAGACCCACAAAGACGGCTTTGTCTTTCAGGTCTATCTGGTGGCCTGTTCCGTTTTGAGCACCTAACTCCAGAGCCTGATAAAACGGAATGGTGGGAATCGTCCTGGGCGGGCCAAAGAAATTGATATACCGGCTGTGTGCGCCTCCGTACACCTTGATAAGCGCTTGAAGTGTTTGGAGGTTTTTCACATCGGCCGGGCGCGGTCCCCCATGCTCTACGGCATTGAGCATGTCTTCGGCCAGAAGCGGATCGCCTTCAAACAGGTCTCTGATATTTCGCATCAACTCCACCAGGCCTATGGTGTGGCGGGCCGACTCAAAATCCTTGGGAAGTTGCCCGGTCAGATCCGGACGGACCTGCTCCACGAGTTGAATAAACGGGGCATAGACACCGGCAGAAAAAAATTGGAGCGCCAGGACGGGAAAGGTTGGCGCGTCACCGGCGCCTTGTTGAAACGTCCAATACTGATTCACCTTGAAGGGGATTCTGGGAAGCACAAACGGACCGGTGCCGGCCGCCGCAACCTTGAAGGGTGAAAACGGCTTCGAGATTTTCACAATGGTATTGCTTTGCGCCTGAGCCTCAGCCATTAAGCCCATGGGCACTTCCTTGGCGATCAAGGCATCGGCAAGTACCACGTTGCCGGCTTTTTCCAGAGCCTGTTCAAACAACCGGTCATCGTCGGGGGATTTGGCTTCCAAGAAATGTACGTCAAAGGTAATGACGCTGGCACCAGCTTCCACCAGACTCTCGATTAAACGCGCATGAAGGGAGCGAGGCCATTTGTCGGGATTGTTGGGAAGATCAAAGTGCTCTGAGGAATCGTGATCAATACTGACCACCACGACGTCAGAAGGTGGGGGTCTGACGCCTCGTAATTTGAACAACAGGCCCAGGCCAATATCTTCCTCAAAGCTGTACGAGAGCGGAACCACGCTGAGGACCAGCCCGATGATTCCGATAAGCAGGCCAAAAAGACCTACCTTGATATGCTTCGTCACGAGTGACACTCCTGTGAAAAGACAACCGTTTACTCGAAGGACCCCAACAAACCGGTGAGGCCATCTGCCCTGTGTGGGCGTTCCTGAACACCAATTCCCCCGTCCCCATCCTTTCGTGGGACCTGGGGAAGAGAACACGAAGCAGCACTGCTTACGGAGTTCAGGAATCTGGCGAAGGGTTACTCTTTGAAGAGGGGAGGCTGAACTGGAAGATGCACATAGAAGGTGGTGCCCACGCCAATCTCACTTTCCACGGCAATACGTCCTCCGTGCGCGTCAATCACATCTTTGATAATTTTGGACCCCAGCCCCGTCCCTTCCTGCTTGGTGCTGATGGCCCTGGAGCTAAACAGGCGATCCCGCACTTCAGGACGCATGCCCCGGCCGTTATCCGCCACGATAACCAGGATCCCTACCCCCGGGTTCTCCTCCTTTCCCGAAACGGTAATCTCCCCCCCCTCGGGCACCTCCGGGACCGCATTACTGATGAGATTGTAAAAGGCATTAAACAGGCGATGTTCATCCGCTTCGATCACAGGAAGGGCGTCCAGCCCTTCAGCCTCAAGAGTAATCCCCTTCTCCGAGGCATAGGTCCGGAGCGTTCCAAACACGGCTTCCACAACATTCGCGATCACGCAGGGGGCAAAATTCGGAGGACTGGTGATCCCCTTGACCGCATCGGAAATTTCCCGCACGCGCCCTTGTATTCGTCTCGCATTACTCACAATCATCTTCGTCAGATCTACACAGGTGGCATAACTGAGCTCAGCCCCTTTGGCCTTGGCTTGGACCAATTGGGGAAATTGTTCGTCCAATTCGTCTTTCAAGAGATGGGCCCCTGAGAGGACCGGCATCAACATATTTTTAATGTCGTGACTGATATCACCCAACATCCGCACGATCACGGCGAGTTTGGCCTCCTGATGAAGACGGGCTTGCTCGATGGAGCTGGCGGCAATGGCTGAGATAATAGTGAGGATGGCGACATCTTCGGCACCCAGAAGCGAGCCCCGCTTGTTCATGACTTCCAGCACGCCAATCGGCTTCCCTCCCCACCGCCGTAACGGCAGCGCGATCATATCCCGGGTCACATGATGAGTCAGCGTATCAATCCCCGGATAATGTCGCCAATCCTGTGTGGCATCGGGGATCACAATGGGTTCTCCTGCGTGAAACACGGCGCCCGCAATCCCCTTGTCCCAAGGAATCGTCGTACCAGGAAGCACGGGGCTCACGCCGATGGAATGCCGAAAAATAAGTTCAGGGGAATCCTGGCTGGCAATGAGGATGGAGCCGCTCTCCGCTTCGACGACTTCCAAAGCCGTCGTGAGCGTTTTTTTAATCAGCTCATCGGGATCCAGGGACTCGAAGAGCACTTCCGTCAAACGACGCGCCGCCTCCAACTCCCGAGTATGTCGTAATAACCGTCGATCTTCCAACCGACGAGGGTCTTTGCGCCGTTCTTCCTTGACGGCTTCTTGCATATTCACCGATTCCCTTTTTAAATTTTCTTCCATGAGCATTTCTGAAGAATCAGCTTTGGGGCTCGGATATCTTTTGTGCTACGGCCGAACGAACCAGCTCTTCCTCGA
>JAQBGS010000144.1:0-4555 GCA_032128535.1 Nitrospirota bacterium | reverse complement strand
GCTTTCGGCTTATCTTCTTCTTTCTGACCTCGATCTTGGCCATGGGGTTACTCATCACCATTTTTTTGCGGTTGGATCCAAGCGATTGGTGGGGGCAATTAACCATTGCGTCGATATTCGGCGGGGCCATTGGAAATTTTATTGATCGGCTGCAATATGGCGAAGTCATCGATTTCTTAGATTTCTATATTAATGGCTATCACTGGCCGGCCTTCAATGTAGCCGATTCGGCTATTAGTGTCGGTGTGGTTTCTCTCCTCTTCTTGTTTGCGTTTGAAAAGCGCAAACCTGACCTCACTCCACAAGAAGACTCTCAACTGTAACTGGTTTGGAATCTAAGTTGATCCCTTTTCTCATCATGCTAGTGAGTGCCGGAGTGGGTATGGGGACTGTTTCTCAGGGGCCGGCGAATACCTGTCCATCTTTGGGAACTCCAATCCATGTGCATATCCATGGCATTCGCAATGCCCATGGCACGGTTAAGGCCGTATTGTATGGACCAAATCCTCAAGACTTTTTAGTGAAAGGGAAAAAGGCCGACAAAGAGCGAGAGCCAGCTCAAGAGGGGGCAATGACGCTGTGTGTGGCGGCACCCGAAAAGGGTCAGTATGCGGTGGTGGTCTATCATGACGAAAATGCCAATGGAAAATTCGATCGTAATTGGATTGGCCTTCCTACGGAAGGTTTCGGCGTCTCCAATAACCCCGCGTTATTTTTGGCCCCACCGAGCTTTAAAGAATCAGCGTTTGAAGTCAATGGCGAATTAATGAATATCCAGGTGGAAGTGAAGTATTAATACAATGCTTTGAGATGAAAAGGCTGCGGCATGGATCGAGATTGTTTAATAGCCGTTTAGCCTCGTTTGACGGTTTGACTCTTTATGTGGTGGCGTTTATTTCATTGGATCTACGGTCATAAAAGGAGATGAACGTGAAGAAGCGGCAGGGAGGCTTTGTCAGGATAATCATGGTTAATATCGGTGTCTTTCTGTCTGTGGCACTTGCATTGAACCTGCTGGCCTCTCTCTATTTGGATGGGCGGTCTTTATGGAAAAAAATCTTTGTCCCTGTCAATGAGAAGGCTTACACCGAAAGCCTTCCTGACCAAGACTATGCCTATCTTATTTATCGAGAAAAAAAACAACTCGAAACTCAATATGTTCCCTATGTCGCCTGGGCCCGGAAACCGTTTTCCGGAAAAACCATTACGATCAATAGAGAAGGGGAGCGGACACATCATTTGACGACAGATCAACCCGTCAAGCATGTTCGTTTTTTCGGGGGATCGACCATGTGGGGAACGGGTGTCGATGACCAAAATACCATCCCCGCGCATTTCAATGAATTTCATCAGGACTATCGGGTGTACAATCATGGCCAATCAGGATTTGTGAGCAGACAGGGGTTGGCCCGCTTGATAAATTTGGTTAACCAAAAAGTCCCGATGGATGTGGTGGTCTTTTATGATGGCTGCAATGATGCCCACAATGCCTGTGAGGGGATCGGTCCTATCAATAGCCATCGTGAGGTGGCCGAAATGGCACAAAAGTTAGAACATCACTGGCAGGTAACAGATGCCTTAACTGGGTCCATCCGGACGGTAATCCAGAAGGTCGTAAAAGGTGGAAAAGAGCCGCTATCCAAATGTCTCAAAGACCCTGCTTATGCAAGACTCGTGGCATCTACCATGGTGAATAATTGGAAAATTGCTCAATCGGTTGCTGCGCTTGGTGGGGCAGAGTTTCACGCCATCCTCCAGCCTGTGGCTGTGTTAGGCCAACCCAACATTGAATATTTAGAGCCAAGGGCCAGCAAAACTAATTGGCATGTTGTCTATCCCCTTGTCCAGGAAATCAAAGAGAGAGAGCTCCTCGATTGGATTCATAATTTCACCGATGCGTTTGATGTGAAAGAGTACATCTATATCGATGGTTGCCATGTGAATGGACGGGGCAATCAGATCATTGCTCAAAAAATCAGTGAGCTCCTCCATCGCCAAACCTCAAGATAATATTTCTTCCGGTTGGCTTTCGATTGCATGTGCCACGTCTTCGGAATAATCTGCGCTGATGACTTCCAATCATCACTCATGACGCCTAAAGGGCTTGAGTTTTCAGCGCATCCATTATTGCTGGTCCTGGTCCATTCAGTAAGTCCGTGTGTGGGGAAGGAGTGAGGGCTACCACATGCCCGGTGCCGGGCTTGTGGTGTCGAATGTTGGGGTATGCGGACTATTTTAGGATCGGATGCCGGTAACCATTTGAAGGATGATGGCGGTAAGGAACATCATGCTGATGCCGGTAAACACTCCCCAGGAGCATTGGACGCGACGGGAGGCTGTGTAAAAAATGGTGGTGAGGGAAAAGATCACATAGAGCAGTGACCCGGCCGCCAAAGCAAAAAACATGATGGTGAAGTAATAGGAAATGGCAAATCCGCTAATGACGGTTCCAAGGCAGGTGGGAAGGCCGGCCAGCAAGCCCATCAAGAGAATATCTTTGAGGCCTGGTTTGGATGTTCCTGCCGATCCGATAATGGCAAACCCTTCCGTTCCGTTATGGAGGGCAAACCCCATAATCAGCAATCCCCCCAACACCCATTCGCCTTGCATATAGGCCGCGCCAATGGCCAAGCCTTCTCCCAAATTATGGAGTCCCATTCCTAATGCGATCATGTACGGCAGAAAGAGTTTTGCTGGTTCAGTGCGATAGCGTCCTTGTTGCCGTTGTTCGATCAGGACCAATCCGACATACCCGATGAGCAAGCTTCCCAGAAAGGCCACCCAGGACAATGGGTCTGTGGCCCCGGTTTGTTCAACAGCCTCATGCATGAGGTCAAAAAAGAGATAGACCAACACGCCGGTGGCGATCCCGGTCAAATACCCTTCCAAGGATCGATTCATGCCTTTTGCAATGAGAAGGGCCAGGCCAATACCCAAATAGATAGGAAATACCCCTGCAACGGCTCCCAACTCAATCAACTGCCAAACATTATCCATGTGCCATGACTTTCTTTGATTAATCCCCTGGCTTCTTTCCTGGGAAGGGGAAGGTCACGAAGTTGAAGTTGAAATCTTTTTTCATTCTCGACAAGTATGGACACTTTAATGCATTTACCTCATTCTTTGGTAGGCCTACGGGAAAAAGGGTGGTGAGCGTTTTTCAGCGAAACGCTGGTTTTTAATAAGAGACAGACAGCAAGGCACTTATTTGTGCCTGACCCTTATCGATGGGGAGACGGGATTGCTGGAGGTGATGAGTTTGGATTCTCCGGCGATTGATACATGAAAAGTTACCTGAAATTTGCTGCCCCATGAATTCTCGAGAGAGTGATTCTGCCTAAAGTGCGAGAGGGGACCTTATGGGAACGATGCCAGAATCTTGGTTTTAGGCGTGAGATCCTAAGCGCCTATCCTCAGTGAAGTCCTGTTGCAACACATTCCCGGTTTTAACGGTCGACACTACAGGTTTATTTTGTCGACGTCTCCGGCACTTGGAGGGAAGATGTTCGCAGAATCGATAAGGGAATGCCTCCCTGGCCCATGGAATGCTCGTATCGAACAGCTGGGGCTCCGGTATTATAGGGAATGCTCAGATGTTGACGGACATCAGCTTCGAGCCAATCGCGCAATCGCACGAGCTCCGGGGAACTCAGATGGTCGGTGTAGACATAAGCGGTATATTCCCCGGGTATGCCTTTGTAGTATCCGGCCGTTTCCCGATAATCAACGGCAACGCTGTGGAGTCGGTCACCGGTTTTTTGATAGGTATAGGTCCAAATGCCAGGTTTGGTCTCTACCGCTTCATCGAAGTAGGGTGTTCCAGGATAAGTCGTAATGACGCTTGTATCAAAGTCATTTGGTTCGACATCGATAAGCCAATCTCGAGTAGCTCGAATGGTTTCTTCGGATTCTCCAGGGTGGCCAACAGACATGAGCGCCTTGACTTTCAAGTTATGACGTTTGGCGATATCCATGCAACGACTGTTATCAGCTTGAGAAGATTTTTTCTGGATATTCGTCAGTATACGTTCGTGGCCTGATTCAAATCCGACAAGAATCCATCGAAATCCTGCCCGATACATGACTTCAGCTTGTTCGTCAGTGAAGAGCTCAGCTTTAATGAACCCGCGGAGGCGAAATTCGACGCCAAGATTCTCTTGCGCTTTGGCAATGAGGTTCATTAATTCAACGAACTTGGGATTCACATTGAGTTCATCGTCATAGAACATGAACCCTTTGATGCCGTACGTTTCGTATAAGTGAACAACCTCCTGGACAATGCTTTCTGATGTTCGCATGCGAATACGTCGCAAAAACGGACTCATCCTTCCTCCACAGAATCCGCACCCGAACGGGCAGCCCAATTGAGCGATTAAGGAAAGTGCTCGGACGCCGTCGATTTCGTACTGATAACTGTCAACATCCAGAAGATGTCTGGCTGGAAAAGGAAGCTCTGTTAATCGTTTATTGGTTAAAAATAGTTCAGACTTTGGATCATCCCCGTCAACTAACTTTGGAGGATGATCGGCCAGAGCTCTAAAAATAGCATCTTCCC
>JAQBGS010000143.1:0-3259 GCA_032128535.1 Nitrospirota bacterium | reverse complement strand
GAACCTCATGGCCTTTTGCAAATTGAAACCATAGAAGGTGATGTGGGATCGATCGTTGAATTTAATTCTGTACGATTTGTCCAGACCGACCAGGCCCCGATTGTTGGTACGCCAACGATTGCTCAGGCTGTGGTCAAAGGAGAGATTGTCCGGCATGCGCGCACTCGATCCATTACGGTGTTCAAAAAGAAACGCCGCAAAGGATATCGTCGAACCAGGGGACACCGACAGGGTTTTACCCACGTTCGCATTACAGAAATCCTGACCCCATAAACCATATTTTTTTACGCTCTGGAGACGTGATTCATGGCACATAAAAAAGGCGGCGGCTCAACCCGAAACGGACGCGATAGCAACCCACAATATCTGGGCGTCAAAGCCTATGCCGGAGAATCGGTATCAGGTGGTAGCATTTTAGTCCGGCAACGCGGAACCAAATTCTTTCCAGGCACCAATGTGGGCTTAGGGAAAGACTATACCCTGTTCGCCAAAGTCTCTGGAATTGTTAAGTATGAAGGTGGCACCGTCCGACGCAAGGTCAGCGTGTACCCCTCCGCATAACCCTTCGCCCCATTCTTCCTTTCTTTTCGTAGAACTCACTTCAGTTTGTTTCTATAAGCCAAGTAAGATAGGACGACTATGTTCATCGATCACGCACGCATTTTTGTCAAAGCCGGGGATGGCGGCTCCGGCCATTGTAGTTTTCGTCGGGAGAAATTTGTTCCCCGTGGAGGCCCCAGTGGCGGTGATGGCGGCCATGGAGGGCATATCATCTTCACGGCCTCAAACCGCGTGTCGACCCTTCTCGATTTCCGCTATCAGCGTCATTACGCCGCACAAGCTGGGGAACGTGGACAAAAAGCCAACTGCCACGGGGCCAATGGCCAGAATGTCGTGATCCATGTTCCTGTCGGCACATTGGTCAAGATCGAAGAGACAGGCGACACCCTCGTCGACCTCATTGCCGATGGCCAAACCTTCGTCGTCGCCGAAGGGGGAAAAGGCGGGAAAGGCAATGCACGTTTTGCCACATCCACCAACCGTGGCCCTCTCGAATTTGAACCAGGAACCCCTGGAGTGGAGCATTGGCTCACCTTAGAATTAAAGCTTCTCGCTGACGTAGGACTCGTCGGATTTCCCAACGCCGGTAAATCCACCTTAATCTCGACCATCTCTTCTGCGCACCCAGAAATCGCCAGCTATCCATTTACAACGTTACGCCCGCACCTTGGAGTCGTGGAATGGGCAGAAGAATCCTCATTTGTCGTGGCCGATATTCCTGGATTAATTGAAGGGGCTCATGAAGGCAAAGGCTTGGGGATTCAATTTCTCAAACATATTCAGCGAACCGCGTTACTCTTATTTCTGATTGATATTACCGAAGGACTGGAACAAGACCCCATCGGCATTTTTGAAATGTTGAGAAACGAATTGAAAGCGTTTGATCCCACACTGCTAGAACGCCCCTTTGCCATTGCTGCGACCAAGATCGATTCACAGGGAGAAGGACAGTACCTCCAGGCCCTTCAAGCCTATTGTGTTGAACATGAGTATCCCTGCTTTCCTCTTTCGGCCATCACCAGAGAAGGGGTCCCCTCATTGGTGACCTACCTTGGAAAGGCCGTCCTGGAGAATAAAGCGTCATGCACCAGCAACTGTTAACTGCCTGCAAACGCATTGTCGTGAAAATCGGGAGTAGCCTCGTCGCCTCGTCCCAAGGGGGCCTCCACTTTGATCGAATCGGAAGGCTCGCCAAGGAATTTGCGGACTTACAAGGCAAAACTCGACAACTCGTTCTCGTCTCCTCTGGCGCGATCGTGGCAGGTATTTCTCATTTAGCATTAAAAACCTATCCGCAAGAAGTGCCCTCCAACAAGCGGCCGCAGCGGTCGGGCAAAGCCGTCTCTTACATGCCTACGAAATGGCCTTTGAGGAATCAGGGCATAAAATTGCCCAAATTTTGTTAACCCATCAAGACTTGGCTGACCGGCGCCGCTTTCTCAACGCCCGGCACACCCTCACCACATTACTCCAGCTGGGAGTCATCCCTATTATCAACGAAAATGACACCGTCGCCATTGAAGAAATTCGGTTTGGGGACAATGATACGCTGGCCGGACAAATTGCTCATTTGATCGATGCTGATCTGTTGGTCATTTTGTCGGATGTCAATGGACTCTATGAAGAAGATCCCCACCTCAATCCTTCCGCGAAACTCATTCCCCTCGTGACGACGATTACGAAGCAGATTGAAAATCTCGCAGGAGTTTCCAGAAGCCAAGCCAGTCGTGGGGGAATGGTGACGAAAATTCAAGCCGCCAAACAGGCCGGACGGTTTGGGGTGCCCATGCTGTTGTTGAATGGGGAAACACCACAGGCGTTAAGCCAGGCACTGGAGGGAAATCCCAGTGGAACCCTGTTTACCTCAAACCAATCCTCCCTCACCAACCGCAAACAGTGGATCGCCTTTACACTGAGACCTAAAGGGGAAATCATGTTAGATGAAGGGGCCGTGGCTGCCCTGGTTCTCCGGGGAAAAAGTTTATTAGCGTCTGGAATTCTGACCGTCAAAGGCACGTTCCTGCCCGGTGACCCGGTCAGCTGTACCACAGAGGAAGGCATTGTCTTCGCGCAAGGCCTCAGCAATTATTCTGCTGAAACCCTGCAGCGCATTAAAGGCAAACAAACTTCAGAGATCAAAGAACTCTTGGGAGCCTTAGAATATGAAGAAGTCATACACCGAGATAACCTCGCCTTAACCCCGTAAGCCTTGCGATACGCAAAGCTCCACATCAATGTTCATTGGTATCCTAGGCGGCAGTTTCAATCCCATCCACAACGGGCATCTGCATATCGCCAACTATGTGTACACCACACTCGCGCTTGACCGCGTGATCTTCATTCCCACTGGCGATCCCCCCCACAAACCGTCCACTTCCCTAGCACCCGCCCACCATCGCTTGGAAATGGTGAAGCTGGCAACAGAGTCATATGAACATTTTGTGGTTGATGATCGAGAAGCGCTGTCTCCGACGGTGTCCTATAGTGTCGATACCGTCACATGCCTTAAAAGTGAATTCCCGAGTGGAACGGAGCTGGGCTTTATCATTGGACTGGATGCCTTTTTAGAGTTTCCAAGCTGGAAGCAGGCCGCCCATTTGCTCGAGATTTGCCATGTTATTGTCTGCTCCAGGCCTGGATTCGCCTTCACCCAACTTCAGTCGATGCGACTGCTTCCTCCTACCCCGCAAAACAGCCT
>JAQBGS010000142.1:0-6359 GCA_032128535.1 Nitrospirota bacterium | reverse complement strand
TAACAGATGATTCCATACTCCAAATTAATTGGGGATTTACCTGAAAGAGTCTAGTCAAGGGCCTTGAAAGGTGTCAATGAGCGAAGAGGGATCGAGCGGAATAATCATGGCCTTTCCATAAAAAAACCCCGCTGGGCTAATCCCAGCGGGGCATTGAACACTAAAAACACCTAAACTACTTGCAGAAGCTTCTCTCGTAGGCGATCACCTTCCAGCCTTCTTCTTCGCTGATCGTCGCTGGAATGAGAGGGACCATTCCGGTACCAGGGCTGCCATTCTTGATGACCCACATTAACTCACCATCTTTCCGTTTCTTGTGGAATTTGCAATTGGTGAAATCGCGAGGTCCAGGATTGAGAACTTTACCAGCAGGGCCTTGTCCATTCCCCTCTTTCCCGTGACAGTTGACACAGGTGCCTTTGCCTTCAAAGATGGCTTTGCCTTCGGCAATGATTTCAGGAGAGGCATCTTCTGCCTTTTTGTACAATTCATCAGGTGCCTTGTCTTTTTTTGCCGCGGACCGTTTGTCAGCAGGAACTCGTGCTGGCAAAGGATCCTTTTCCGGTCCGGCAATAGCCAGGCCTGTGGTTAGAAACATGGCCGCTGTCGCCATCGCAAGCATTTTCATCGAAAACTTCATGTAAGCCTCCTGGGTTAAACAGAGTTGATGAGAGCAATAAAAACTACTTGAGGTGTCCTTTACACCCCCATGTCGCTATTTCTTCTGGTTCGGGGTATTTGAGAGGGAAGGGATGAATCATCATCCCTCAGCCACCCAAACCTTTTTATCATATCAACCAATTTTTTGACCTGTCAAGAAACAAAACCATATACCAGATCATCACAAAAAATACCAATTTTTATCGAAATTATCGGGCCAACCTGATGAGGTGGAAACTAGAGATCATACAAGGTAGAGAGGTGAGGAAGCTTAAGGGCGGAGTCTGATATCGCGAACGACCTGCCCTGGTTTTCCAAACGGCCCTTGTGATTGGCCGTTGAGTCGTATGACGACTCCGGCGGCATTGCCAAGTGTGAGCTGGAACTGCTTGTTGGCTTTCCACGTAATACGTTGCCCCGGCTGCAACAGGGCTTCCTTCGGAGTTTGTTGGTCGGATTGGACCACCACCCAGGTTAATTGTGTGGCTTCGATCTCAAGCGTATGCGATCCGTTAGCGGGGGCTGCGTCCGGTGGCGGTGAGGGCTGCGTTGGTGGGATAGCTTCGCCTAAAGTGGGCGTCACAGGTTTTGGTGTTGGTAACGTTGTCGAAGGCATGGGGGGAGAGGGCTCTAATTGCACAGAGTCAATGGGTTTTACCGGTGTGATATTTTCCGGGGGATTAGGTGGTGGTGGGATTGGTTGACCTATCGGTTTAATGGGAGAGAGAGCTTCTGGCTCAGATAAGACCATGGGTGTTTCTTGTTGTTTGGAAAGCCCATACCAAACAGCTCCTACAGCAATGAGGACGAGGGCGCCCATAACAAGACTCCAGTTGATGCTTTGCCGAGGTGCCGCATCCAATTTCACCTGCACATGAGGTTGCGGTGGTTCTGGTTGGTGCTGTTCGTAGAAGGTTCCCGATGTTTCGAGGAAATGTCCAAGGGCTTCTTCCTCGTCTAACCCTAAGGCCTTGGCATAGGACCGTACGAACCCTTTGGCGAAGACCTTTGCGGGAAGGTTTGCAAAATCTTCTGCTTCTAGGGCCTGAAGATGGTACTCCTGAATTCGTGTTTGCGAGGCAACTTTTTCTAGGGATAGCCCTTTTTTCTTTCGTGCTTGCTTGAGATAGTCTCCTAGGGATTCCATAGAGGGACCTGCATGCGGCTTGGTTTTTGCCATCTACGATAAAGCTTCAAAATGTGTGAGCTGCTTGAATGAGTGATATCGGGAATCAATTTCTTCTCTGGTCAACCGCTTCAATCGATCAAGGCTAAATTCTTCCACATTGAAGGAAGCCATGACGCTACCAAAGATAATAGCTTGCCGAAGTCCAGCCTCTGAATAATTCCCGGATGCGGAGAGATACCCCATAAAACCTCCGGCAAATGTGTCGCCTGCGCCTGTGGGGTCTTTGACCGTTTCTAAGGGATAGGCTGGTGCCCCAAACATTCCGTCTCGATGAAACATCAAGACGCCATACTCCCCTCGTTTGATGATCAATGTTTTTGGGCCACGCGATAAAATGCGTTTGGCCACTTGGACTAAATTGGCATCTTCCCCTAACGCTCTGGCTTCCCCATCGTTAATGACGAGGATATCGACAGATTCTAGCACTTTCCATAAGGCATCCCGTTTCCCATCAATCCAAAAATTCATGGTGTCGCACGCCACAATAGAAGGGCGTGTCACCTTGCTCAGCACATCGAGTTGTAATTCCGGGTCAATGTTGCCAAGGAATAATGCCGATGGCGAGGTATAGCGTTCCGGTATTTTCGGGCGAAAGGTTTCCAACACATTGAGATGGGTTTCCAGCGTTTGAGCTTCGTTGAGTTGGTAGGAATATTCGCCTTTCCAACGAAAGGTTTTTCCTGGCCGACGTTCTAACCCTTCCAGGTCAATCCCGCGACTTCGTAGAAATTCAAGATGTTCTTCTGGGAAATCTTCGCCGACCACCGCGATTAAATTGACGTCCGTAAAGAAGCTGGCCGATGTTGAAAAATAGGTGGCCGAGCCTCCCAATACATTTGATGCCTCGCCAAATGGGGTTCGTACGGAATCAAACGCCACAGAGCCCACGACTAACAAATTTCCCATGATAATTACCTTTTCTTCGTTTGAGGAGTGGTCAATAATTGGCGCTGTAGCAGGACTTGATAGCGTCTCTTGAGGGTTGGACTGATTCGAGATAAGGGAGTAATCACTGCATGTTCTAGGGCTGAATGACAGGAGCAGGGCCCGAGATCTTTGGCCAGTTTCAACGCCTGCTGTAACACTAGTTTAGCGGTTTCGACGTTTTTGTGCATGATGGCCAAAATGGCGCCTACCGACACGGCATCTTCCGTTTCATGCCAACAGTCATAATCCGTCACCAATGCTAAGGTTGCATAACAGAGTTCGGCTTCCCGCGCGAGTTTGGCTTCCGGGATATTGGTCATGCCAATGACATCGACCCCCCATTTTCGGTAGAGCAGAGATTCAGCTCGAGTGGAAAACTGTGGGCCTTCAATGCAGAGGTAGGTTCCGGGGCGATGGACTTTCACGGACACCTTTTGACTGGCTTGGCTTAACATGGAGGACAGCGTGGCGCATATGGGATCGGCAAAGGACACGTGGGCGACAATACCTTGATCAAAAAAGGTATTAAGACGTTGAGTGGTCCGATCAATAAACTGATCGGGTAGCACAAAATCACCGGGCTGTATGCTTTCTTTCATGCTCCCGACTGCGCTGACAGAAAATACACGAGAAACCCCAAGAGATTTCAGTGCATGAATATTGGCGCGATAATTAATGCCGGATGGCCTTGTTCGGTGTCCTCGACCATGCCGAGCCAAAAACGCGATGTTTAATCCATCAAAGGATCCCAGCATGATGGAATCAGATGGTTGACCGAATGGCGTCGTGACCTTCACTTCTTTAATCTTCGTGAGTCCTTCTATGTGGTAGAGACCGCTTCCGCCGATGATGGCAATGTCCGCTTTGGGTTTTCGAACTTTCGTTGTGCGTGTGGGCACCGTGGCAACTCCTTAGCAAATACAGTATCTGATTATTAGGAACATCTCGTCTGGTCCGCTTCTTCAGGTGAGCGAACCGGTTGATACGTTTTCATATTGTCTGAGATAGTTGGGGATGTGGCTGACTCACAGAGAAAATCGTCAATCGTTTTCAAGATGCGTGCGGCCGCCTGTGTAGGAATATCCGATTCTTCCAGCGTGATCCATTGAATGCCCGGTTCTTTTTTAAACCAGGTCATTTGCCGTTTTGCGAAGTGGCGGGTATCCCGTTTTAATAGGCGCACCGCTTCGTCGTAAGAATACTCTCCGGCTAGATATCCGGAAAATTGTCGATAGCCTAACCCCTTCATTGACCCTAAGTCTCGCGAATAACCCTGCTGCATGAGTCGTTGGGTTTCCTCTATCAGCCCTTTTTCGATTTCCCATTCCACGCGCGTGTCAATTCGGCGATAAAGGGTCTGACGGTCCATAGTGAGGCCTATGAGGAGGAAGGGATAGGGCGATTCTTGAAACTGATGTTGTTGCTGGACTTGTGATAAGGGAATCCCGAGCATGTGATACACCTCGAGTCCTCGAAGTACTTTGGGTTGGTCGTGAGGATGGAGGCGTTGTGCAAGATCCGGGTCGACTTGTTGCAACTTTTCATGCAAAAAGGACCAGCCATGTTCCGTGGCTTCTTGCGCTAACGCCTGGCGAATGGACCAATTGGCGGGTGGGCCTGGGCATAGCCCCCTTAATAAGCCACGGATATAGAGCCCTGTTCCCCCAACGATGAGCGGAAGAAGAGCCTGGCTATGCAGGCGAGAGATTTCTTGGAGGGCGTGACGTCGAAAATCGCCGACGTTAAACGATTGGTCCGGGTCCACAAGATCAATCAATTGATGAGGGACGCCTGCGCGTTCTTGGATCGCTGGTTTATCAGTTCCGATATCCATGCCTCGATACACTTGGCAAGAATCGGCCGTTAAGATTTCAGTATGAAGCGCTTTGGCAATTTCAATCCCAATTCGGCTTTTCCCGATAGCCGTGGGACCGACTATCGCCACGATGGGTTTGTGTGTGGTGATCAGTTCTGAGCGTGTCATCGGCAATCAGGTGGTGGAATATTTCTCGGAAGCCCGAGCAAACAGGGTATTCAATTCGTCTACTGAATGTCGAATGGCGACGCGTCTTCCGTGAGGGCAGGTCATGGGAAAATTTTCATGAGCCCAATCATGCAACAAGGTGGAAATTTCTGGGAGACTCATAGTCCGTCCGGCTTGGACCGCGCTTTGACAGGCCATGGTAGCGAAAATGGGTCTGATTAAGGTGTTTAAGGAATCCGTGGATTTCCATTCCGAGAGTTCTTCTATCAGCTCCAGAATCAATGGACCCATGGCGCCGGATCCTAGTATCGCAGGTACTGATCGCACGACAAACGCGGTTGACCCAAATCGTTCAATCTCTAAACCAGTCTGGGATAAAACAGGCAGCCATTCTTCCAGTAAGGTTCCCTGGTGCGGAAGCAGATCGATTGGTTCAGGAATGAGGAGGCCCTGTTGCAGGACATCTTTCTGGCCCCAAGCTTGAAGGAGGCGCTCAAAAAGTACCCGTTCGTGGGCGGTGTGTTGGTCGATGATATAGAGATCCTCATTAATGTGTCCTAAAAGATAGGTCTGCTGAATTTGCCCAAGGGGAACGATGTGAAAGTCTTGCAGTTGTACTGTGTAGGTCGATGGAGGTTCTTGAGCAAAGAGGGATAAATGTGTGGCCCTGGTGCCTCCCATTTCAGGAGAGAATCTTGTGGCGGACACAGGAGCAACGCCTAAGGACGGTTTTGTGTTTCTGGTTGTTGCCGTATGTGATTGAAAGGAGATGCCTCCGTGCTCTTGTGCAGGGGGATCGATGGCGAAGGATGCGTCCGTGACAAACGTCTGTTTGATGGCACGAAGGATTCCGGAATGCACGACTTCCGGATGTGAAAAACGGACTTCCCGTTTTGTGGGATGCACATTGATATCCAGCGTTTGAGGATCGAGTTGAATACAGACAATAAAGTGGGGATGCTTCCCTTTTGGCAAAAAAGATCGATAGCCTTCGTATATCGCATGGGTGATAGTGGTATTTTTAATCGGGCGGCCGTTGACAAAAATTTCTTGAGGGGTGCGTGAGGTTCGTGCATGATGAGGGCTGATGATGAATCCGTTAAGTTGGAAAGGCCCAGCTGTTTGTGTGAGGGGGAGAAAGCGATCGAGAAATGTGGGCCCATACATTTGAATTAAACGATCTTGAAAGGTGTCAACCCTCGGGTAATCCAAGATCTTATTGTTATGATGCAAGAGTCGGAAGTGAATGTGAGGATTGATGGTTGCTGCTTGCTGGACCGTATAAGAGATTTTGGAAAATTCCGTGGAGATGGTTTTTAAAAATTTTAGTCGGCCGGGGGTATTAAAAAAAAGATCCTGAACTTCCACCTGGGTGCCAGGTGCGCCTGCATAATCCTGTCTGTCCCAGGTGGTGCCTCCTTCTGAATGTGTTTCGATGCCAATCGGGGCATCTGTGGGTACGGTTTTCAGACAAAATCGAGAAACTGAGGCAATACTGGGCAGTGCCTCTCCCCGAAATCCTAACGTGGTCAACCGAAAAAGATCGTCTTCAGCTTGGAGTTTGCTCGTCGCAAACCGTTGACAAGCCAATTGCGCATC
>JAQBGS010000141.1:0-3458 GCA_032128535.1 Nitrospirota bacterium | reverse complement strand
TTCTTGGAACAACCGCGAACTGACGCCACCACCCAAAATGGTATTGAGGACATGGGCCACATACCGATCAGGATGGCCGACCGGAAGCCCTTTCAATCCTACGCATAGATGAACTTGTTCCAAGGGTTTTTGATGAAGACTGTGTCGTGTGGACGGCTGCTCAGGCCAACGATCATTTTTTATTTTCATGGGAACCGTTGCAGCCTCTTCCCTTTGCCATTGACCAAAATACTTGTTCAGGTAATCCAGTAATTGGGGAAATGAAAAGTTCCCCGCCACAGCCACAATGGTGTTTTCCGGTCGGTAATGTTTGCCCTTATATTGGAGAAGCATTCGGCGATTCATCTGTTGCATGGATCGAGGCGTCCCTAAAATTGGACGCCCTATTGGATGGTTGCCCAAGACATCTTTGGCATGCAACTCATGAATATAATCCTCAGGATCATCTTGAACCGTTCGGATTTCTTCGATCACGATCTGTTTTTCCTTATCCATGTCGCGAGCCCCAAAACGCGAATGATGGAAGAGGTCAGCTAACAAATCAAAAGCCGCTCCCACTTGTTGATCTAGGACTTTGACATAAAATGCGGTCGCCTCATGGGTCGTAAAGGCATTCATTTCGCCACCCAGGGCATCAATCTCATTGGAAATTTGGGAAGCGGTTCGATGTCGCGTACCCTTAAACATCATATGTTCAATGAAATGGGAGTACCCTTCCTCGCCTTTGATTTCGTAGCGACTGCCTACTGTGGCCCACACCCCAAAGGCGACGGACCTCAATGAGGACATCCGCTCGAGGACAACTCGAACTCCATTATCCAACACAATTTTTTTATACACGGTCGTACAATCAGGCAGGGTTAGGAAGAAGGTTGATCGTTCCCAGCTTGTTCCGCCATCGCTTCTTTCCGACTGAGTCGGATTTTGCCTTGCCGATCAATTTCCAGGACTTTGACAAGAATTTTTTCGCCTTCAGAAATTTCATCGGCGACGGATTCCACACGATGAGGAGCCAATTGTGAGATGTGGACGAGTCCATCCATATTCGGGAGAATTTCAACAAACGCGCCAAAATCGACAATTTTTTTGACCGTCCCTAGGTAAATTCTTCCTATCTCCGCTTCTTCGACCAAATTGCGCACCATTTGCATGGCCTTTTGGGCCGAGGCCTGGTCTACAGCGGCAATCGTGACAATCCCCGTATCTTCAACATTCATTTTCACACCACATTCCGCAATAATCCCACGGATAACTTTTCCTCCTGGGCCGATAATATCCCGAATCTTATCTTGCTTAATTTGAATCGTGCTGATCCTGGGAGCGTACTGAGCCAATTCGGTGCGAGGAGCGCTGAGGCATTCATTCATCTTCTCCAATATCGTCAGCCGTCCCTCACGAGCCTGCGCGAGAGCTTGCCGCATGAGGGTTGGCGTGACCCCACCTATTTTAATATCCATCTGCAAGGCCGTCACGCCATCTTTGGTCCCGGCTACCTTGAAATCCATATCACCTAAGTGATCTTCCATGCCTGAAATATCAGACAGAATGGCCAGCTGATCACCTTCCAGGATTAACCCCATCGCAATCCCCGCCACTGGCGCCTTGATCGGAGCAGCCGAATCCATAAGAGCCAACGTCCCACTACAAATCGTGGCCATTGAAGATGAGCCGTTCGATTCCAACACTTCGGAGACGATTCGAATGGTGTAAGGGAATTCTTCCTTCGTTGGCAGCACCGCGCTCAAAGCCCGTTCGGCTAATTTCCCGTGGCCGACTTCTCGTCGCCCTGGCCCACGCAAGAATTTTGCCTCACCCACGCTAAACGGAGGAAAATTATAATGCAGCATGAAGGCGCGAGAATATTCGCCCTCTAGGGCATCAATTCGCTGTTCATCATCTGCCGTTCCCAACGTCACCACCCCCAAACTTTGGGTTTCCCCTCTGGTAAACAAGGCTGAACCATGCGTGCGCGGCAAAATACCCACTTCACAGGTAATAGGGCGAACATCGACCAACCCTCGCCCATCAGCCCGGGTTTTCTTTTCCAAAATCATCCGACGAACTTCTGAATATTCCAACCCATGAAAGGCTTTCTTGACCTGAGACTTCCGCGCATCATCTTCACCGGCCACTGCTTCAATTGATTCTTGAAGAATCTGATCAAACCGTTCCTGCCGAGCCGCTTTCCCTGGGATAAACATGGCTTCGCAAATGGCCGAAGCCGCCTGAGAACGAACCGCCTTTTCCACTTCTGCATCAAGTGGTTCAGCTTGAAACGCACGCTTGGCCTTCCCAACCTTCACCTGTAGTTCATTAATCTTGGCGATGATTTTTTTAATTTCAGCATGCGCCAGTTCGATGGCATCAATCATCACGTCTTCAGAAAGCCCATTGGCGCCAGCCTCAACCATCATCACGGCATCCTGCGTGCCGGCCACCACCAGATTCAATTCGCTTGTTTCCAAGGCACTTCGATCTGGGTTGACCACAAAATTTCCGTTGACCCGACCGATTCTAACGGAAGCCAAATGTCCCGCGCAGGGAATATCCGAAACGGCCAACGCGGCAGATGCGGCCACAATGCCCACCACATCAGATGCCATCGTTTGATCAATGGAAAGCACGGTCACGATGATTTGGGTTTCATAGTAAAAACCATCCGGCATCAGCGGACGAATCGGACGGTCAATCAGACGGCTGGTCAACACCTCTTTCTCACTGGGAGCTCCTTCCCGACGGAAAAAGCCTCCAGGAATTTTGCCAGCCGCATAAAATTTCTCTTGATAATTCACCGTAAGAGGGATGAAACCGGCGTCAGGCTTGAACGTCTTCGAAGCCACCGCCGTGGCCAACACCACCGTATCGGCATAGGTGGCCAACACCGCGCCATCGGCCTGCTTTGCCATTCGACCAGTTTCTAACCGAAGCGGGCGACCACCAAGTTCCATTTCAACGATGTGAATCATGTTTCAACCTTTCTGAATCCATGGATGCTCAATTGTATTTTGTATGTATGTGGAATTTCATACTTGGGATGCGAAATCTCGGCTTGGCTGTTTCAACCACTCAATCATGACTGTTTCAGATATTCATGTCTTGTAGGACAACAACACTCATTATATTTGGGGCGCCATTTTTGCCCGGGAAGGAAATCTGAAACTATTTCCGAATGCCCAAAGCCGCAATCACGGTTTGGTACTTACCTTCGTCTCCCCGACGCACATAATCTAAAAGTTTCCGTCGCTTGCTCACCATCTTCAACAATCCCCGACGAGAATGATGATCCTTCTTATGCGTTTTGAAGTGATCAGTCAGACTCGTAATCCGTTTGGTCAATATCGCGATTTGGACCTCTGAAGATCCTGAGTCTCGATCATGGATTTGTTGCGATGCAATAGCTGCGGTTTTTTCTTCTTTGGTCAATGCCATAATGCCTCCTTCAGAATATTCTCCCCAAC
>JAQBGS010000140.1:0-3082 GCA_032128535.1 Nitrospirota bacterium | reverse complement strand
GTCGGTTCCACCGTCAACCCTTGCGCTCTCAGGGTATCGACCAAGCTTACATGATCCCGCACCGGCCCCCCATGAGAAACTGTCGTGGTGTCTGACCCGTTGCATCCTACTGATGCCAATAGGAAGAGAAGCATTCCGCTGATGAAGAACGTGTTGAGAGGGCGGGGCTCGAACGAATGATCTGAGAAGTGGTTGACTCCCTCGAGAAGGGGGTTGAAGCGGAAGCTTAGGTTTATCATGTTTACTGGGTTAGCCAATCCAAAATGTGGGAAGCCGTAGAGTAAACAGTAAAGAAGGCAGCATTGTAGTGCACTTCACAAAAAAAGCAAATACAATGGAGAGCCGTCTAGAAATTCATGCTGAGTTATCCAGCTTTCTTTGTATTCATCCGTGAGTCGGAAGAACCATGGAAAAGGTTCAAAATAAAAAAGATCAAAACTTTCAACAAGTTAGCATTGTCATGCCCGTCTACAATGAGCGGAATACCATTGAGATTATTGTGGAACGAGTGCAAAGGGTGGATATCCCTAAAGAGCTCATCATTATTGATGATGGATCAACAGATGGAACACGTGAGTGGCTGCACCAGCAGTTTGGACAGTCCCCTACAGACGGTGAAACGGGTGACAAGGGATCTTGTCAATCAATAGAGGGCGATCCTCCTATCCGAGTGTTTTTCCACAAAAAAAATCTAGGGAAAGGCGCGGCTCTGAAAACGGGGTTTCAGCACGCGCGAGGGGAAATTGTCATCGTGCAGGACGCCGACTTGGAGTACAACCCTGAGGAGTACTCTCAGCTGTTGGAACCCTTGATCACCGATCAGGCTGATGTGGTGTATGGGTCACGGTTTGGGGGAGCATGGGTGAGGCAAGGGTCCCTGATCTCGTATCTGGGGAATAAAATTTTCACTCAATTGATCAATGCGGCTACAGGATTATCTTTGACCGATGTGTGGACAGGTTACAAGGTCTTCAAAAAGGAGGTTCTTGAAGGGATCTCCCTTAAGGAATCACGCTTCGAGATGGAGGTGGAACTGACATTAAAAATCGCGCACCAAAAATGGCGTGTCACGGAAATTCCGATTTCCTATCAACCCAGAAGCAAAGCTGAAGGAAAAAAAATTGGCTGGAAAGATGGGATTCAAGCCCTCAAAATGTTCTATCGCTACCGCCCTACCTCAAGAGTCCGCTCGTTTCATTCCTGACTCTTACAGTCATGGCTGCCATTTTTTAGCGTCAGAATCACGACCTCATCATCTTGATAGGGGCTCTGAAACCAGTTCGTATATGGCGTCATTTGGGACTGGTGGGTTTTATACCAAGGGCGGTCAATCACCAACGTGTCTGCATGTAATTCTTGTTGTAAAAAACAGAGCAAGAACACAGAAGGAAAGTTTCGAGCCATGTCCAATTGAAATTGGTCATAGCCCGGGGGGAAGTACCCAGAATACCCATTGACCAAAGGCTTCCGATGGATGATTTGGGCCAACATCCGTTTGGCTTCGATTTCAAAGTCTGAGACATGCAGGCCATTAGGAAAAGGGATGTGTACAAGGGTCTGGCTTTCTTGCTGGCCGTTGGCCCAGGTTGCCCAGGGAGGAGTGAGATCAGAGGATATGACTGTTATGGGTTGGGGAGTCGTGAGATTTTCCATAAGGCAGGCCAGTCCGAGAATGCCGACGAGTGCCCAGTTTCTGAGAATGTGAGGGGATCGTGAGAGTGAAGCAAGGCCCCATACACTCAGAAGTGCCAGGCAGATCTGCACGATAATGCCAAATCGAAAAGGACTGCGGAACTCATGAAACCCAGGGAGCCATTCTCGTATCCAATTAAAGGGATGCCAGCTTCCCACGGTCACATTCAATCCCAACGAGAGAACAAAAGCGATGGCTCCCGACATCAGAAAATAGCCAACCCATAGGGGATTTTTGGATTTTCTTATTCCCCACACGCAGCCTATTCCAGTAAGTATCAGTAACCCAAAACCCGGGAACAGTCCTCCAGTATCCGATTGAAGATCTTCCCGTGAAGGAAATGGGAAGGAGGCGGTCAGAGGTTTTGTGAGATAATCGTGGGGATGCGCGGAGAGCAATCGAACCAATTCCTCCGAGCGAGAAAACTCCAAGGTTTGGTGGAGGTGAAAGGGATACCAGCCATACCATGCGGTGAGAAGAAGGACGCCGAGTCCCACGCTCCCCAATCTAGTCGTCGCTATGTGCGAGAATTTCTGTTGATACAGAGCGAAGAGTCCTGCCGGTACGACAAAGAGACTAAACAGCAAGGCAAGTTGTTGAGAGGTGAAAAGTTGAACCAGCAGTCCTGTCCCAGCCCATAAGGCCATCTTCCAGGACCCCTCTCGTCCGAATCGTACGAAACCCTCCAAAGCCCATAACATCCCAAACAGCGGAATAAGGGGAAGGACGCCCAGCAATTTGGCAGTCATGGGGAGTCCAATGACGAGCATACCGCCAATGAGCGAGGGGAACCGGGGAAACTCCAAGGCTCGGCCCAGGCGATAGGCGAACGTCCCGTTGAGAAATAAACACAACAGAACGGCCAAATTGTATACAGGCAATGGAGATTTGAAGAGAGACCACAATGGGAGAACCAGGAGTCCAGTAAGGGGCTGAGGTTCAGAGAACGTAAAGCTCCCTTCGCTCGGATAGAAAATTGGGGCCTGCCAAAAATTTGCAAAACTATGAGCGGCTCGATCAGCCACCCACCATAGCGTCCACGTATTAAAAAGAGGGACAGTTAATTCCTGCTCGGTACCAAGTGGAAGTGCATCGGTGAGATGAACGGGTAATGGCCAAGACACCACGAGGGCCGTAGTGAAGAGGATTAACCCGATAAGAAAAGATCGGAGAATGGGATGGCTATCTGAGAGGGTAAAAGACCGCACGGTTTTTCGAAACTTTGGGTCTTAAAGAAAAGAGAACGTCGAGAGGTGACTGTACCAGGCCAAGTAGAGGAGAAGGAAGGTTACCAAATGTTGCCGGTGGCGGGGGAATAGGTTTTGGCAGCGATGGTGATGGTCATCATCGTGGCGGCATTGAATAGACTGGGAGCTCCGGTGATGGGAC
>JAQBGS010000139.1:0-4320 GCA_032128535.1 Nitrospirota bacterium | reverse complement strand
GTCAACCGCAGAACCCGGTCACATGCTCTGGTAGCCGGAGGGGAGCGATCACCGTTCAAAGGGCGCGGCATTGATTTTGAAGAATCCCGCCGGTATCAGCCCGGTGATGATGTGCGGTTAATGGATTGGCGGGTGACCGCTCGAACTAACGAACCCCACCTGAAAGTCTTTCGAGAGGAACGCGAACGTCCGGTTTTTATGGTGATCGATGATCGACATGCCATGCATTTTGGGACAAAAGTGGCCTTTAAATCAGTAGTGGCTGCACAAGCGGCGGCCTTATTGGGGTGGGCGTCGCATGTCAGAGGGGATCGAGTGGGCGGAGTCGTGTTTGCCGAAGCCGATCATGTGGAATTGCGGCCGAAGGGCGGGCGAACCGGCATCCTTCAATTACTGAATGTTCTGGCCAATCGATCCGGCCAATCTTTGGTGAAAAACCCCGAACCAGCCTCTTCAGCCACGTCTTTTCGATTAGCACTCAATCGTGTGCTGAAAGCCGCTCGTCCGGGAAGCCTGGTTTTTCTTTTCAGCGATTTTCGAGAGTGGGATCAATCGTCGAAGACGGCCTTGCTTCGACTCGGAGCACATCATGAGGTCGTCGCCATGTTTATCTACGATCAAGTGGAACAGGTGGCTCCACCTCCTGGCTCCTATCCCATTACGGATGGTCAAGCCCACGGTGTGCTGCAGACCCACTCATCACAGGTCGTTGAGGCCTATGCGCAAGCCTTTAATACGCGGTACGAGGAGGTTCGTAGCCTGTGCCGTTCACGGGGAATCGGGTTTGTCCCGTTGGCCACACATAAAGACCTTCCGACCCAACTGACCAAGGGACTTCAAGAATTAGGGAATCGTCGAAGTGCCAATCATTCTGGGGTGGCCGGAATGTCAGGAGTCGCCTGATATGCCAAACCTCCCCGACCCGTTACAAAACTTGCGCGACGTGCATATGCCCGATCCCATTTCCTGGTGGCCACCAGCCGTTGGATGGTGGATGATCATGGGCCTGCTGATTATTGGAGTCAGCTTGGTTCTTTGGGCAAGGGCTTCGCGCCAACGAACTCGACCTCGGCGGGTTGCATTGGCTCAACTCGAACAAGTGAAACAACAATATGCGGCACATGCCAATGACCAGTGGGCCATCACACAGGTGTCACATCTTCTGCGGCGCTATGCGCTCGCGGTGTTTTCACGGTCACGGGTCGCGGGTTTGTCGGGACAATCCTGGCTGAATTTTTTGGATACCACCGGCAGCACGAATCAATTTTCAGAAGGGCCAGGACAATCGTTGCGGTCCAGTCCCTATCAGTCACACGCGCCCACGTCGGCATCGGACCTTCTTCCGTTGGTTGAACGATGGATTCGGCAAGTTCAAGTACCTGCGAGGAAATCAGGGGTATGATGTCACTGCTCTGGCCGTGGATGTTGGCGTTGGTGGTGTTGCCCTGGCTTATTAGACGTTGGGCTCTACCGGCTCCCGAGCAAGCCACGGCTGCCCTCCGTGTCCCCCACTTTCGAGATATGGTCCAGTTTCAGTCGGTTCGCTCCGTCGAGAACCTTCAACGCAGTTCTTCAACCTGGTTGTGGTTCAGCATGGTGATCTGGCTGCTGCTGGTGCTCGCCGTCGCACGGCCTCAGTGGGTTGGCGAACCAGTGGGCCTGCCGACCAGTGGACGGGATTTGATGTTGGCCGTGGACATTTCCGGCAGCATGGAGATTCCAGACTTCTTGGTCAAC
The DNA here is from genome assembly GCA_032128535.1 of Nitrospirota bacterium. Lineage (GTDB taxonomy): Bacteria > Nitrospirota > Nitrospiria > Nitrospirales > UBA8639 > Nitrospira_E. The sequence goes on along the minus strand of JAQBGS010000139.1, from coordinate 2,583 downwards.
GGGCAAGAAGTGACTCGTCTTGAGGTCGTCAAACGCGCGGCCGCGGAATTTATTGCACGACGGGCCGGAGATCGGGTGGGCCTCATTGTGTTTGGGTCTCAAGCCTATGTGCAGACTCCCCTCACGTTTGATCGCGAGACGGTCAAGACGATGTTACAGGAAACAGAAATCGGTCTGGCCGGAAAAGAAACCGCCATAGGAGATGCGATTGGTCTGGCCGTCAAGCGGCTGAAAGAACAACCCGCAAGCAGTCGTGTCTTGGTCTTGCTCACGGATGGAGCGAACACGGCAGGGGAAGTCTCGCCAAAACAAGCGGGAGACTTGGCGAAAGAACAAGGTCTTCGGATCTATACGATCGGAGTTGGAGCGGATCGCATGGAAGTGGATTCGTTGTTTGGATCTCGGACAGTGAATCCTTCGCGAGATTTGGATGAAGACACCCTGCGTCATCTTGCCCAATCAACGGGCGGGTTGTACCTCCGTGCCAAAAATACCGAGGCGTTGGCCAAGGTGTATTCGGAGCTTGATCGCTTGGAGCCAGCTTCAACGGACACTGAACTCTTTCGTCCCAGGACGGAACTCTTCATCTGGCCGCTGGGCCTGGCTCTGGGTCTTTCTGTTCTCATGGCTAGTTTTCTCTTAGTTCGGAATGGTTTGTTCGTCGCCATCAAGTGGCCAGCGAAGACGGAAAATACAGAGCCAGTGGTAGGACAATAAGATGAGTACTTTTCATTTTCTTCGACCCGAATGGTTGTGGGGATTCTTGCCTTTGGTGGGTCTACTTGTGTTTCTCGCCAAGCGTGGGGCCACAGCACAGCTGTGGGAGTCGGTGTGTGATGCGCATTTACTCCCGCATGTGTTGGTCGGAACCACCGGTACTAAATCGAGTAGCCCAATCATTCTTGTCGGGCTGGCTTGGACCTTGTCCCTGGTGGCTTTAGCCGGTCCCGTGTGGTCTCAATTGCCGCAGCCGGTGTTTCGTGCTGAATCAGCGTTAGTCATTGTCTTAGATGTCTCGCGCTCGATGGATGCGCAGGATGTGGCTCCATCCCGGCTGACGCGTGCCAAACACAAAATTCTGGATATTCTTCAAGCCAGGCAAGAAGGACAAACTGCGCTGGTCATTTTTGCCGGAGAATCATTTGTCGTATCCCCGCTGACGGATGATGCTCGTACCATGAAGACCTTGGTGCAAACCTTAGAAACCAGCCTCATGCCGGTACAAGGGAGTCGTCCAGACTTGGCCCTGAAAATGGGACATGAATTATTGGAACAGGTCGGAATTCCGGACGGTGATCTCTTGCTCATCACGGATGGGGAGGCGGAGCCTGCGACAGTAGAAACGATGCAACAGATTGCGAGCAAAGGAAGACACATTTCCATCTTGGGTGTGGGTACAGAAGAGGGGGCGCCTATTCCCGAAACAGGCGGGTTCGTGAAGGATGATTCCGGAGCCATTGTCGTCACAAAATTAGATCCCGGCTCTTTGCAAGCCGCAGCGCGGGCGGCTGGTGGCCGGTATGCAACCGTCGCGCTGGATGATCGCGATCTGGGCGTGGTGTTGCCCTCAGTGGATACCTCAACGATTTCGACACCCACTGGATCCAATCAACGTACGACGAATATGTGGAGAGAAGAAGGGCCCTGGTTGGTTGTGGCTCTATTAGCGGTGGCCCTTCCGGCCTTTCGTCGTGGATGGGTGGGCGTCGTGCTGCTCTGCATATTGCTACCCCAAGTTAGTCATGCGTTTTCTTGGGAGAATGTGTGGGAACGTACGGATCAACAGGCGATGAAGGCCTTCGAACAGAACGATCCCAAGAAAGCGGCGACCCTATTTGAACAGCCGGATTGGAAGGGCATCGCACAGTATCGTGCCGGGGACTATGAACAGGCCCAGCAAGCCTTTTCCGGAATAGACTCCCCAGAAGGTCATTACAATCGAGGAAATGCGTTGGCCAAATTGGGGAAGTATCCGGAAGCGATGGCCTCCTATCAAGCGGCACTCACGCAACAGCCTGATCATGGGGATGCCCAACATAATTTGAGTCTCCTCAAAAAATTACTGGAGGATCAACAGTCACAATCTTCTCAAGGAAGCGAATCCCAGAAATCAGATTCTTCCTCAGATTCCAAATCACAGCAGGGGGATGGGAAAAAATCAGATCAACAGAGTCAGGAACAAGAATCCCAGAAGAAGGATCAGGAGAATAATTCAGACCGTGCCGCTTCCAATAATGATGGTAACGAAAGCGAGAAAGGTTCACGCGGATCGACTCAAGATTCTTCCGGACAAGACAATAAATCAGAAGAGCCCCAATCACAGAATCCTTCTCACGACCCACAAGATAAGACGGATCACTCTGACATTGCTCAAACATCTCCGGGGGAGAACGGGAAGGATGCTGATTCCCAGGAACAATTGGCATCGGTTTCCCGGTCAGAGGAAGCGCGCGACGATCAGAAGTCGGAGCAGGCTCTTCAACAATGGTTGCGCCGAATTCCTGATGATCCCGGAGGGTTACTGCGCCGCAAATTTCTTCTGGAACATCGGCGGCGTTTGGAAGCAGGAATGGCAGTGGATTC
>JAQBGS010000138.1:0-4104 GCA_032128535.1 Nitrospirota bacterium | reverse complement strand
AAGTCGGCTTGTTGCGCCACGCATCCGGTTCCTAATGCACCTATCGGGCACCCCATGAATATCCATCTACCAATAGACTTGTCTTTCACCTCATGTCTCACAGCGTCTTTCATCCTCCATGATTCAATGCGTTGAGGCTCTGACCAACTACGGATTTTGGACCAGAAGATGGCCTCGCCGGTTGAGCTGATAGCAGACTTCTGTGGCATCTTGGCAAAATGGCTTATCTTTTCCATAGGAAATAATGCCTATGCGCGAGACCTCAATGCCTAATTGCGACAGATAATCTTGGACAGCAACGGCCCGTTTTTTTGCCAGAACCATGTTGTAAGCTTGTGTCCCTCGTTGGTCTGTGTGTCCTTCAATAATAAGATTCGAGGACGGGTCTTGTGTGAACCACCCCACCGTTCGTTCAAGGGTTTGTTTTCCTTCTTGTGTCAGGGTCCAGCTATCAAATTGAAAGAACACATCTTCCAAGCCTGCTGCGGCAGCGGCGAGTTCTTCGGCTTTGATTCGGTTCATCCGGTCTTCAATGCTCCCTGAGGGTTCGGCCTTGGCAATTTGGAATGGGTCTGGAACAGGCTCAATGCCTTCTCCGGAAAGTGCATCCATCAATCCGGTTGTGAAATCCTGAGTGATGGCTGGAGATGAATTGGATTGAGTGGAAAGACCTGGCCCATCCGCCAAGGAGGCCAAGGTAGCGCCGGAAGGGGAAGAGTCGGATGATCCCTCTGGCTCAGCAGAAGTGGTTTTGCCATCAGGAATCTGTGACGACAGGTTTGACTCATCGACTAAGCTATTGCCAAGTCCGCCGGGTTGAACCTGTGTCATCTCCTCAATGGGTTCCAGGGCTATTTCGTCACCTGGAGCTCCCGAAGATGTGGTGACATGCATTCGTTTCTCTCCGCATCCTGCGAGGCTGAGGAGAGTGAGACTGAAAATGCCAAGTAGTGTGAGAACACGAAAATGTTGGTGCATGGGGCGACTCCTTTGCTGAAATACCACAGTTGTTTCCAGTAATTAGGGTTGAAACGGGGACCAAGATGGAGAGCTGAGGTGAGAGCCTATTGAGGAAATTTTTTCCAATCCTTCTCCCTCGCTCGTGATGATATATATTTGACTTTCTCCTCCACGAATTGAACTAAAAACGAGATGTCGGCCATTTGGTGCCCAGGAAGGCGAATCGTCGATACTATTGCCTTTGGTAATTTGGCTTCGTTGTTCCCCATTGGGGCTGATACGGCAGAGCTTGAATCCTTCTCCAGGAATTCGGCAAACATACACAATCCATTCCCCTTTTGGAGACCAGGCAGGGGCGGCGTTGTAGTCTCCATCGTACGTAAGGCGCCTCACGTTGGAGCCTTCATCATCCATGATGTAAATTTGGGGGCGGCCTCCGCGATCCGAGGTGAAGGCCAAATGGCGCCCGTCTGGTGACCATGACGGGGACAGATCTGCGCTACTATGAGAGGTTAACTGCTTAGCACTTCTACTGTCCAATGCTAGCTGATAGATGTCCGAATTGCCTTCTTGAGCTGCTGCATAGGTAATCGATTGGCCATCTGGAGCAAACGTGGCCGTAATGTTGAGGCTGGCCGGGGGCACCAACACTTCCTCTCGGCCCGATGCCAGTTCACGGCGCATGATTTGTTGTTTTCGGTCCCGATAGCCTGTGTAAATGAGGAGCTTTCGATCTGGAGACCAGGTCGGCATGAGGTTGAGATACCCATCTGCCGTCACCTGCTGCGAATCATATCCATCATAATCCATCACAAACAGCTCTCGTCCATTCTCTTTTTCCCCCACAAAAGCGATCTTGGTTCTGGCGATGCCCTGTTCTCCGGTATAGCGATACACCAGCTCGTCCGCCCATCGATGGGCCATTAAACGAATAAGGGCATCGTTGGTCTTGAGAGAAAAATAGCGTTTGCCGGTGAGCACATCTTGGTGCCCAGGATCGAAGGCGCAGGCATCAAAAATCAAACCTTCTACCCCACTGGAGGTCCCGCCAATTCCCAGTCGTCCCCAGGTAGAGACGGTCACCTGGCGGAAATGCGTTTCAAGTGTTGGCGAAAGACTCACGCATTTATTCTGAGAAAATTCCCCTTTGCTTGAGGGCAAATTTGCCAGGGCAAAGACCTGTGAGCGTTTTAGGTCGTCTTTGAGAATAGATTGGACCTGAGTATGAATTTGTTCTGAAATTTTGTTGTCTTGTTCTACGGGAGAAAACCCCATGACCCAAATAGGGATTTTTTGAAATTCTGAACGAGTGGCCTCCAGAATGGCGTCTTCTCCAAAAATCAGAGACGGCTGTAACAAGGCAAGTACTCCAACAGTCGAGAGAAGAAACCACAGGTTGTGATGGCGCATAATCTTTATCATACAGGCTCAATCCTTTTAATCTTTAATAAATCGATATTGGACGTCGAAAAATGAATCCGAAATGTCAGAAGGGAATGGTGGTAATGGGTTCACGGCCTGTACGGCCCGTTGGGCAGCGGAATCGTAATAGGCATGTCCGGAGCTTTCTGCTATTTGAATGCGAGAAATTTCTCCTGATCGGGCAATATGGAACTTCAGGACCACGAGTGGATTACTGGCCATCAATGGGGGTGCAATCCATTGGCCATCAATTCTATCTTCCACCATGGCCAAGTACCGATTTTTCCCTGAAGAGGTCTTGGCCGTGGGGCTTCCTTGTCCTTGGCCCGCTTGGACCTCAAGCAATTGCAATCGTTGCTTAATCGATTCAACCGGTGCGACTTCAGGTATCGAGAGTTTGGCGATTTGTTGATCTATGGCCGATGGAGGCGGTGTGATTGACGGGGAGGTGGTGGCGGACGGCTTTGTTTGTAGCAAAGAGGGAGCAGGAGTGCGCGTCGTTGATTTGAGTCCCTCCATCAACTTTTTCACCGTATCCGACATTTTTGGCTGAGCCGGAACGGAGGCCTGGGCTTTTGGTGTGTCAGGGATGGGCGCCAACCGGGTTGTGGGGCGTTTCCGAGAGATTTCAGGAATTGTCGGTTTGGAGGGAGGGGTTTGGATATTGGGGATATTGCGTTTCAAGGATTCTTCAATGCTGGAGGTTTCCCGTGTCTTAGGTGGTACTGTGGTTGGCTCAGTCTTTGTAAATGGAGTGACCTCGCTTAAGGATGGAATGGCCGGTGCGGGTTTTACCGCTGGCTGGATTGTTTCCGCTGGAGGAGGAGGCGTTTGTGAATTCACGGGTGCCTGAGTGTTTGGTGAAACCCTTGTCTGAGAAGGAGGAGGTGGGGCCGGCAATGGAAGAGTTTTCAAGGATTCTGCCGGCTGTAAACGCTCGGCACGAGCAATGGTTGGGGGAGCTGAGGGCAAGCGCAGGCTATCGAGCAAAGGGGATTGGTCTTCAACAGTAGGGAGCTCTGGTTCTTGAGCTGGGATCGTCGATGAATTCGGAACTTGTTTTTGAGGGACAAGGATTGAATTAACCGCGCCCCCCAGGGATTCGGATAATCGTTCTGAAGCCGTTTCAGTTGGTAATGGAGGTAGAGCCTCCTCAACAGTTGGTGCTGTCGGTGGAGGAGCGACTTTCCGGGGCGGGGTTGCCACAGCCGTTTTCTTTGTGGTGGGAGCCGGCTTTGGGGTGGTCGTCGACAGGGTTGGCAATGAAATCAGTGCTACATCGATGGTACGAAAGGGCTGCTCCCTTTCTGATTGAAATCTTATAAACATGGCCATGACGATGACGAGGGCATGAAGCACGCAGGACGAAACGAGGCCCCAACGGAATGATGATCCTTCTGATGAGGTGTCAGCCGTGAGCCCAAGAGCAATAAGGCTTGGGGGATGCAGCATGTTCCATGAAACAGAAATTTAAGGGGAGACTCCGATTTGGTCTGCTTCGATTGTTTCTATTTTCGGCCCGGTGACCATTCCCAGGCGCTCAATTTTTGCCCCTTTGACTTCATCCATGATCTGTACCACGGTTCCATAGGGTACGGTTTGGTCAGCGCGTAAATAGACCGAAACAAGAGGATTAGAGATTCTAGCTTCCTGTAGCTTTGATCGTAGGTCGACCAAGCTTATGGGGTCATTTCCTAAAGATAAACTATGGTCTTTCTGAAT
>JAQBGS010000137.1:0-4326 GCA_032128535.1 Nitrospirota bacterium | reverse complement strand
GGGTGGCCGATTTTTTCTGGTGGACCGTCAGATATTAGTGCGACGGTCAAGGCCTATTTTGCCTTGAAATTGGCTGGGGTGGCATCTGATCAACCTGTGATGCAGCGAGCCAAAGCTCTCATTCTACAGAAAGGTGGCGTGACTCAAGCCAATGTCTTTACGAAAATAACTTTGGCATTGTTTGGCCAATATGATTGGCGTGGGATTCCCTGTATGCCACCTGAGATTTTCCTAGCCCCACAATGGTTTTATTTTAATCTGTATGCGGTTTCCTACTGGTCTCGGGTTACCATTATCACTCTTTTAATCATATTTGCCCATCGCCCCCTCTGCCCTATTTCCAAAGAGCAGGGCATCGAAGAACTCTTTGTGAAGCCTTTAAATACTGTGGATTTTTCGCAGGTTCCCCCATTACATAGAGATTCGACATTTCTGAGCTGGCGAAATTTTTTCGTGTGGGTGGATAGTCTTCTTCGGCTTTATGAATCCTATCCCATTAAATCTCTGAGAAAAAAAGCATTAAAAGAAGCCGAGCGTTGGCTGATTGACCATATGGATGGCGAGGGCGGGCTGGGAGCTATTTACCCAGCTATGGCAAATTCCATTATTGCCCTCCGGGCAATGGGGTATGCGATTGACCACCCTATCATTCAAAAAGCCTTAGGTGAAATTGAAGAACTCGTCATTTATTCCAATTCTCCCAATACCACGACACCGAGCATGCTGCATTTACAGCCGTGCCATTCTCCCGTCTGGGATACAGCTTTAACGATGAATGCGCTCATTGAAAGTGGAGTTGACCTCAATCATCCCGCCTTAAAGAAGGCTGATGTCTGGTTGCGATCTCGGCAATCACTTAAGGTTGGTGATTGGATTGTGTCGTCCCCAGAAGCTAAACCAGGGGGATGGAGTTTTCAATATGAAAATGATTGGTATCCAGATGTTGATGATACCGCCGCGGTTGTAACGGCCATGGCAAAAATTCATCAGGCTGAAACACCAGACTTTGATGAAGTGCTTCAACGAGGGTTTCATTGGGCCTTGGCTATGCAAGGGTCTGATGGAGGTTGGGGTGCGTACGACAAAGATAACAATAAACTCATTTTTAATAAAATCCCCTTTGCCGATCATCAGGCTTTGTTGGATCCCAGTACGGCCGATTTAACCGGCCGTTGTTTAGAAATGTTAGGAACGCTGGGGTATGATCAGTCGCATCAAGCTGTTGGCCCCGCCCTCGATTTTTTACGAATGGAACAAGAGCCTAATGGCAGTTGGTATGGACGTTGGGGGGTCAATTATATTTATGGGACCTGGTGTGTCCTTTCCGGTTTACGGGCTATTGGGGTAGATATGACCGCCCCATGGATTCAGAAAGCTATCACCTGGTTGGAATCCGTCCAGAATTCTGATGGGGGTTGGGGGGAATCCTGTGAGTCGTATGCGGACGTTGAATCCGCTGGAAAGGGAGAAAGTGCCGCTTCACAAACGGCATGGGCCCTCATGGCTCTGCTTCAGGCTGGTGAAACAGATTCTCTAAGTGTCGTTCGGGGAGTGAATTGGCTGATTCGCCATCAGCGTGAAGATGGAGTGTGGGACGAGCCATTCCACACGGGAACAGGCTTTCCCCGTGTTTTTTATTTACGGTACCATGGCTATTTCAAGTATTTCCCCATATGGGCTTTGGGCATGTATAGGAATGTCAAAATGACCGGAGAAGCCAAAGCGGATCAGTTACGTAAGAAGGCTCAGGCATCCCGACGGCAACGGAGATGGGGATAAGTCTTGCCACAAATTCCACTATTTTTCCCCAAGAAATGACGTCAGGAGTCGATTCTGACCAGAATCGCGATAATGACGGCAACCAGAATAGAGTTTCAGGCCGTTGCCCGCGCCCTTCCATTGACTCATCCAGTTTCACAGAACGGTTATCGGGCGATCTCAAGTAATGCGCACGGACTTACTATTCTGCTCATTCAGTCAGGTATCGGTCCTGACAAGGCTCGAAAAAGTACGCAGCAACTTCTCGCTGGCGGGTCATGGGATGTCCTCATCTCCGCTGGTTTTGCAGGGGATCTCGAAACGGATCTAATCGGGTCAATGCTTATCGGGAATGAAGTCTGTTGCGGGCAACCTGCCACATCTTATTTCTCTTCCATCTCACAATCAATCGCGTGTCATCCAGATTGGGTCGAAGCTGCATTGAGCGTTAACTGGATGGGACGAGAGCCTCTACGAACGGGAAGATTTGTGAGTGTGGATCGCGTGCTTACCCGTTCGGTCGACAAGCAAAAATTGCGTGCAATCACAGGAGCGGTGGGAGTGGATATGGAAAGTGCGGCCATTGGAGAAGTTGCTCAGAAGCATGACGTACCCTTCCTGATCATTCGGACGATCTCCGATGGCCTCAGCGAAGATTTGCCTGTAGACTTTAATCTCTTTCTTAAACCATCCGGATGGCTTTCTGGCGTCATGCGCATCATGTTGACACCAAGTTCTTGGAAAGGCTTCCTCGATCTCTATCGGCATTCGAAACACGCGTCGTTGCAACTCACACGATTTTTTGAGGAATTTTTCTCGGCTGTTTCGACTACGCCAATGTCGCCAAATTCTTTACCTATGAAGTCTTAACCTATGAATTTCATTCAAGGTATTGGGGCTCGAGTCATTGTCCAGATCGAAGAAATGGGGGCCATGCTCCTGTTTCTGGTGAGATCTTTTGGATGGTTGTTTCGGCCGCCCTTACGGTTGTTTCAGATCACCAAGCAAATGCATTTTGTGGGTTTTAAATCAACGTTTGTCGTCATTTTGACGGCGCTCTTTACGGGAATGGTTTTGGCCCTTCAAGGGTATTATTCCTTGAGAAAATTTGGGTCAGAAGGGCTGTTGGGCTCTGCGGTGGCCTTGAGTATGATTCGCGAACTGGGTCCCGTCCTTGCCGCATTAATGGTGACCGCTCGTGCCGGATCCGCGATGACCGCTGAAATTGGAATTATGCGAATCACCGAACAAATCGATGCGTTGGAAACCATGGCCATTAATTCCCTCCAGTACCTTATTACTCCGAAGATGGTGGCTTCACTTCTTTCTGTGCCGCTGTTAGTGGCCCTCTTTGACGTCGTGGGCATAGGAGGAGGCTATGTGGTTGGAGTCAAGCTATTGGGTGTCAGTGGAGGGTCGTATTGGAGTTCCATTGAATCCGCTGTGGAATGGAGGGACGTGTATGGCGGCATACTCAAGTCAATTAGTTTTGGCCTTATTATCAGTTGGGTCTGTTGTTATAAGGGGTACTATACGAAAATGAGTGCCGAAGGATTGGGGAAAGCGACAACCGAATCTGTTGTGTTGGCATCCGTGCTCATTTTGGTGTGGGACTATTTTTTAACGTCAGTCCTTTTGTAAAGATTGGCATTTCTAGGAATGGGGTCATCCATTATTATTCAGTTAAAGGGGGTTGAAAAAACACTTGGGGGGCAACCGGTCCTTCGAGGAGTGGATTTGGATATACCCAAAGGGGACATCACCACGATTATTGGTCCGAGCGGTGAGGGGAAAAGTGTGTTGTTGAAACACATCATTGGTTTAATGAGGCCGGACCGAGGCCAGGTGCTGGTTGATGGGGTGGATCTTGCCAAAATTAACCCTCAAGAATTGAATGAAATTCGCAAGAAATTTGCGATGTTATTTCAGTCAGCCGCACTGTTTGATTCCTTAAATGTCTTTGATAATGTGGCTTTTCCTTTGAGAGAGAAGCGTTTGGTTTCCGAATCCGATATTCAAACATATGTGCCGGAGATGTTAGAGCGAGTGGGGTTGGGGAAGATGGGACACAAATTTCCAGCTGAGTTAAGTGGCGGGATGAAAAAGCGGGCGGGGCTAGCCAGGGCCTTGGTGATGGGACCGGAAATTATTTTATTCGATGAACCCACAACGGGCTTAGATCCCTTAATGGCCCATGCGATTCATGATCTGATCTTAGCGATGCATAAAGCCTTTGGGTTTACGGGGATTATGGTGAGTCATGAAATCCCGAAAATTTTCCCCATCTCTGATTGGGTCGCCATGCTCAAGAATGGTAAAATTTTAGCGATGGCGCGTTCGGCTGAATTTCAACGGCTATCGGATCCTTTGGTTCGCGAATTTATTTCAGTTCCGCATGCCGTGGTGACATCCTAAGTGGAAATATGTTTGTGATGCGATGGTTGGTGATTGGTTGACCTTTCTCCCGAGGTGTCGTAAATGAAAAAACCATTTCCTTGCCAGGTGCTGATATGATGGTACGTGGAATATTAGATTTTGTTGTTGGGTTGTTTGTGCTCGTCGGAATTC
>JAQBGS010000136.1:0-3378 GCA_032128535.1 Nitrospirota bacterium | reverse complement strand
TTTTCCTTTCCACTGCCTAAATTCTTTCATTGGACTAAGTAAAAAAGGAAAAAATATTTAATACATTAAGAATCCACCAAGAGCTAAACATTCCGGCCCAGACAAATTAATTTATGGATAAATTTTCCATTAAACTTGTAGTTTCCTGGGAAAATCTTCAAAACCCTTTTACAGAAAATTCACATCCGGTCTTCGTCGTGGTCGATGAGACCGGTCCAGGTGGTGATGTGCGAGAGTGCCTCTACTGACACCCCACGCTTTTCTGCAAGGGCGGCTTTATTTCTATCAAAGGCTTGTTGCGCCATTGGAGCCTTCGGACCAAATGTCAGAACCATGTTATTCCATTCGGCTTTTTCTGCATCCGTCAGAGACTTGCCGTTGGCTTTAACCCAGTCGGCAACCTCCGCGTCCGTGCCGCCTTGCAACACTCGCTTTTCGAAATCCTCTCCTTTGATTTCCAATTTATCCAGCAGATATTTATCGAACCCGACCGTCAGATAATTGTAATCTTGAATCAGTCCCGCATTGCGCATGTTCACTTTGTCGATGAGCCGTGCGAGAAAGCAAAGCCCGTTGACTTCTTCTTTGGGACTGCGTGGATACTGCGCTGTGGTCATAAGGTCTCCTTAATAGGCTTTAGATTGAGATAATGTGGTTAATCAAAACACTCTACCTCCCTTTAGCCTTGCTTGGCGCGTCCCATAGGGCACGTCCATTGCTTACAAAGGAGGGAAAGTAGGAACTGGCTTTAACATCAAACTGAATTTCTGAAAAAAACATGATTAGACTAACAATAACCCCACGGCTTTGGCTTTGTGGGCCGAGGCCGATTGCCACCATTTATCGAAACCTTTGGGGCCGCCAAAGGGAAAGCCTGCGCGGACTTCTTTGAACACCGGATAGCGATGACCGCCTGGTTGTTGAACCGGCGTGGCCCGTTCAATCAGATTCAGAAACCACTCGGCTTGTCCCCGTTTGAGTCGCACTTCTTCATCCATGGTTCGATTGGGCAAGATCATTCGGTATTGTTCACCCTTTCCTCGCTCGACATCCGGTTGCCCACCGATCCACACAAATTTGCGCTCCATGCGAGAATGATCCTCTTCCGGACCCGCTTCTAGAATCTGCTTAACCCAGGTTCGCGGTACTTTGGGCTTGGGGGTTCGCTCAGGAAACCATTCGCGCACATCCCGTTTGAGTTCCAGGCCTTCCTTATAATGCCAGAGTGCCGCCCGCAGGCCCTCCCCCACCCAAGTGGGTACTGACGCCTGTGCGTCTTCATGGACAAGATCATTTTCTGCGAATCCTTCGAACGCCGGCCCCACAAGCTGAAGTCCATAGGCATCAGGATTCAAGCCGATAGGGCTGTGCGCCGTCGTCGTAAACCGATGCCAGAAGGCCGATTGAATCAAGCCATGGGCAAACAACTGACGAACCCGTTCGAGACTCTCCAGCGTTTCTCCAAGCGTTTCGCTGGGCAACCCATACATCAAATAGGCATGCACAAGAATCCCCGCTTCCCGGCAAGACTGCACCACTCGCACGGTTTGATCGACGGTGATTCCTTTTTTGACGAGGGCCAGCAGACGATCACAGGCGGCTTCCAACCCTGCACTCAGCGCAATGCAACCTGACGCCGCTAGCAGGCGACACAGGTCAGGCGAAAATGCCGGCTCGAACCGAACATTACCCCACCAGGAAATGGTGACTCCTCGCTCCAGAAGGGAAAGCGCCAGATGTTTTAATCCTACGGGGGGAGCCGCCTCATCGACGAAATGAAAGCCGCGCCTTCCGGTTTCGGCAATGAGCGCCTCAATACGATCAACCAGCTGGTTGCCAGAAGACACTTCGTACCGGCCGATGTAATCCAGCCCCACATCGCAAAAGGTACATTGTTTCCAATAACAGCCGTGCGCGACGGTTAACTTGTTCCAATGCCCGTCCGACCAGAGACGATGCATGGGGTTCAAGGTATCCAAGACAGAAATGTACTGATCCAGATTCAATCCGTCGTATGTGGGCGTACCTATTTCAGCTTGGGGCACATCCGGTTCCTTCGCACCATTACGCCAAACGACCACTTGACCTGATCTGAGAAATGTCCGGCACAGATCGATCTCTACCCGTTTCCCCTGCAAATATTCCAGCAAACAGAGGAAGGGGCGTTCGCCATCATCTAGCGTGACAAAGTCCAACACTTCAAAGAGGCGCGGGTCTCGTAATCTTCGTAATTCTGTATTGGCAAACCCGCCACCAATCACGACTTTGATGCCCCGCCTTCGAGCGCGCAACTGTTGGCCCATTCGAAGTGCGCCGTAAAGATTGCCGGGAAATGGCACCGAGAACCCCACCACAGAGGGTTGATGCCTTTCAACATGTCGCCACATCGCTTGAACCATCCACTCGTCGGTCAGACTCATTGGTTGAGCCAAGGCCTCTTCAAGACCGTCGTACGAGTTCGCCTGCATCGCAATGGATTCCGCATAACGACTTAACGCAAAGTGGGGGGTGATAGTAGCCTGAACCAGATCAGCCAGATCTTCCAGATATAAGGTCGCCAGATGTTTAGCTTGGTCGGTTTGGTTGCGGGATGAGTCCGTCCATTTTGGGCCACCCAATTCATGCATCGAAAATCGTGGGCCTTGCGGAAGAAAGCTCCCCTGACAAATGCGCGACGCCAATGTCGGATCTTGGCCCTGTAAAAACCGAATGACAGGACCGATGGTTTCCTCATACGCCTGCTTCAAACTCAGCATTTGCCGGGCTTCTCCCGGCAGGTCATCAAGGGGCTTTGCGCGAAGTTCAGCAAAGACCCGATTCAGGCCAGGTTGGGAAAACAAGGCCAGTACCATTTCAATGCCCACATCAGCTTGGTGCGTGGAATAGCCATGTGAGCGCAGAAATCCTGTGAGATAGGCCGTCGAAGGATACGGGGTGTTGAGTTGGGTCAGCGGCGGGATAATGAGCAGAACAGATGGAGCAGACATAGCAGGCAACACCTACCATATCGTACCTCTTTCAAGCCAGCTTTTAAAACAAGGATAGTTTACCGAGAAGGGATCTATGGCCCGTTATTGCGGCGTTAACTGGCAGGCGCGGGCGACGCCATCACGATAGCGAAGCCAGAGAGTCAGCGTCCGTTGCAGGGTTGTCAAAATCGTATTCTGTTGCGCTCGTGTCTTGGCCTGATTCACGACCATGGCGTAGGCATCGTGTCGATGGCCCCCTTCCACCAATTGGTGGGCTCGAATTAGATCCATGGCCTTAGACGAAACCCCATGAAATGTGACCAGGGGATGGTTGTTAATTTTTTCGGAGATCTGCTTTGGAGTCTTGGGCCGACTAGGACGACTCAGCTCCACACGATCATGCACACTC
>JAQBGS010000135.1:0-2676 GCA_032128535.1 Nitrospirota bacterium | reverse complement strand
ATCCGCTATGCTGTATATGCCATAGGCGAGATACTGCTAGTGGTTATTGGTATTTTGATAGCGCTGCAAGTAAACAACAACAACGACCTAAAAAAGCTAAAGGCAAAAGAAAGAGAGCAACTCACTTACGTTTTAGAAAATTTAAAAACAGATTCTATAAACTTATATTGGTCTATAGATAGCAGAACAAGATACTTGAAAATTCATGATAATTTAAATGCTTTTTTAAAAGGAGAACTCACTGTTGATGACGTTGGCAATATAGCTGGTGTAAATAATATTCTCTGGAGTTTAAAAGGCTTCGAAGCGCTATCAATTATAGACACCATCCAGTTCCGTACACAATTCTCTGGCGGATGAGTTTAAGCATCGTAAAAGGAGGTGTAAAAAGTGAGGGTATTGCTGTAAATTGCGCTGGGGGGCTAGAAATATTCGGAAAAACGATGAGAAGCAATACTATCAAAGAGGTACGACGGTGAGGATTAGGAGAGGAAGAGGAAGAGGAAGGGATCGGACTATTCCGGAACGAAATAAAAGTCTCCTGAAAATGAAGGAGAGGTTCAGGGAAATTGCCTTCCGTTGGTTTCTTATTCGACCCCTCTAAGGACTCGTTTAAAGACTTGCTCGACGGGTAATCCTGTGGTTTGCATGTTTTTCAAGAAGAGATGTTTGGTTATAGAGCCAATTTTTGGCCTCACCTCTTATGCTTAAGATTTGTCCCACATTGACGGATTTATCGCGCACATCGCTTTTACGCTTCTGGCCAAAAAGCAGTGGCCCCATATACGAAGAACATTATTGAAAAAATTCTGCATCGGAAAGCACACATTACCAAAAGATCAATTGACAAGCGGATTCTTGAGCAGGTAGATATTCCGTCGTCTCTTTGCCGTTCCCTGCAGACAGGCTTTGCTAGGAATGGTTTCAGAGGGTGTGACAACAGAGGTGGTTTTCTCAAGGAGTTGGTTATGCCGGTGAATATGCTTCGAAAAAAAGGGGCCAGAATGAGTCTCCAAGAGGCTCTGGATCGTGTGGGTAAACTCGAGCGGCTTTCTCACAGTAGCAACCAACATGAAGCGGCCTTAGCCGCGATGCGGCTTAAAAGTTTTGATGTTGAGACCGCTCGTGCCCCAAGAGTGGAAACTGTGGTTGATGACACATCTATCCGCGGCGATAATCTTAATGCTGATAAGCATATCGAAATTCTTGAAGAAGTCCCTGTCATTCCCTTTGAGACGATGGATGAAATTGCCGTAGAACAAAACTCAGAAAAACCGAAAGTGAATTGGGACGAACTCCATTTTGAGTTGATTAAGAAAGCTCAAATGATGGGAGCCGATGCCCTACTCCATATTCAAATGAAGGGGACGCCGAGCCAGAAAATATTAGGAGCCACGGCGTTAAAGTATCTCACGCCCATGGAGATCCTAGAGGTCGAGCGAAGCCAGTTCCTGGAAAAGGATGAAAAGGCGTATGAGGAATCACTCAAAGAACGGCGCGATCAGGATACAGCGCCAGGGATTGGCTAATTTCCTCATCTCGAGGAATGGTTGTCGGTCAGAGGGCCACAGGTGAGTGAAGGGGGCCTCTATTCGGTTGGGTGGACCCAAAAAGAATGTGTCGCGTTTCTTGTCTGAAAAAAAATGTGTGGTACCGTAGGTAAGCGTAATTAACCGGTGATGGGAGTTTCTCCATTTTTGTAATCTAGCTAGTGACGCATAACGGGTTGGTTGAGATTCTCAGATCCTTCATCTCTCGTATTGCCCATTTGTTCACTCCCCTCGATATCATGATTCGTTGATGCTCAAGTTTGCCATGGGCGGGTCGAAGTGTTGTATGGGCAGGGAAACTAAAAGCCCGTCTATTGACACAAGCTGGAAGAAAATTTTTCACAAAGGGATAGCCATGTCCAAAGTCAAAATACTTAGTACCCTTATGGCTTTGGGATTGTTCTTATTTTTTGCTGAAGTGAGTCACAGTCAAGAACCCAAAAAATTTGAGATGATTTCGGTAGGGGTTCGTGGAGGATATAACTTAGGAGGGCTTCCTCCCCAGGAAAAGCATGACTTTCAGCAATATGATGTCTTTGGGATCCTAGGATTCCCAGGGAGTTGGGAGTGGCCGAGGGGATGGGAAGCACGGTACCGATGGTATGCTTCTGCCGGCGTGTTGCACGCTGCCGGAGAGAACGGGTTTATCTCCACTGCTGGGCCGGGAGTCACGTTTACGAAGTGGGATTGGAATGTGAGCTTGGACTTTGGGACCGGTGCGGTTTTTGTCAGTAACCAGCATTATGGCAAACAAGATTTTGGAGGGCACGTCCAAATTCTTGGTCATGGCGGAGTCTTTTATCATTTTCCAGGAAATATCGTGGGCGGGTGGCGGTTTCAACACTTTTCCGATGCCGGTATTTATGGCTCTAATAATCGGGGGGTTGATTTGCATTTCCTTGAACTCAGCTACCGCTTCTGATCAGGCTTATTTTTTTCTCCGCATTATTCCATTAGCGTTTTCCTCTAGCGGCTTTTTTTCGAGCCGTTCCTCTGCCATTCAGATTTTTTGGTTTCGGCCAAAAGACCCAAATCCACTAAGGCCCAGCATACGCCATGTAGTCATGGCATCAATTTTTTTATTTCTTCCGTTTTTTGGCGATGTCGAGGGCGGCGACGCGGTAGG
>JAQBGS010000134.1:0-13722 GCA_032128535.1 Nitrospirota bacterium | reverse complement strand
TGCTGTTTCACCAAACCGGAGCCCGGCACGACCATGGCCTTGACCGTTCCCGACACACGTTTCCCCCGGACATATTTTGCGGCCACACGTAAATCCTCAATGCGGGAATTCGTACAGGACCCGATAAACACCCGATCAATCGAAATATCACAGATGGGGATGCCCGGTTGAAGGCCCATGTACTCAAGTGCGCGTTGAGTGGCTGATCGGACTTTCTCATCGTCGATGTCGGATGGATTGGGAACCGAGCCATTCACATCGGTAACCATGCCAGGATTCGTACCCCAGGTAACCTGGGGCGGAATATCTTCTCCTCGCATTTCCACCAAATGATCAAAGGTCGCGCCAGGATCAGTCTTAAGATCCAACCATGCCTTCCTGGCTTTTTCAAACATTTCCCCTTGAGGACTGAGGGGGCGCCCTTTGACATACTCCACGGTTTTGTCATCCGGGCTGACCAGCCCCGCTCGGGCCCCAGCTTCAATGGACATATTACAAAGCGTCATCCGCCCTTCCATAGAAAACGAGCGAATGACCGATCCGGTATATTCCACAACCTGGCCGATGCCGCCACCGATTCCAATGCGTCCGATAATCGCCAAAATCACATCTTTCGACGAGCAGTAATCGGGCAATGTCCCTTCCACACGAATTTCCATCGTTTTCGGTCGTTTTTGGACTAAACATTGGGTCGCTAACACATGCTCAACTTCCGAGGTGCCGATGCCAAAGGCCAGAGCCCCGAAGGCGCCATGCGTGGAAGTATGGGAGTCGCCACAGACAATCGTCATTCCAGGCAGGGTCAATCCCTGTTCCGGCCCAATCACATGAACAATCCCTTGGCGAATATCCTGCATCCCAAAATAGGAAATCCCAAACTCGGCACAATTGCTTTCCAAGGTTGCTATTTGCACGGCACTCATAGGATCGCTTATGCCCTGACTCCGGTCCGTCGTGGGCACATTGTGATCGGGCACCGCCAAGGCCGCCGCTGCACGCCGAGGTGAACGCCCCGCCAACCGCAGCCCCTCAAATGCTTGAGGCGACGTGACCTCATGGACTAAATGACGGTCGATATACAGTAATGTGGTGCCATCAGGCTCTTCACGCACCACATGCTGATTCCAAATTTTCTCAAATAATGTTTGACTTCCCATCGATAGCTTCCTCTCTTCAGAAATTAGGTACGCTTGTTATGTCTCGCCTTTGGCTTTCAACGTGCAAACCGTCATGCACACCCATTCGTGATGGTCCCACGAAACAATCTTTGTGGTCTTTTGAGACTTCTGATATACTTTTTCTCAGTGGTTCGTACGCATCCTCCGCGCTTTTTCTGTGGGCTATTAAAAAATCCCCAAGGCGGATTCAATCGACGACTCGTCTCATCCACCCTCTGAACCTATTCCACGGTTTTCTGGCCAGATGTGAACCATACACCCGAGCGTCGGCTGGACCATGTTGTCTCAAATGTTTTACAAATTAAGCATGACTATTGCTGAGCAAAAACGTCCTTATTCATCGTGTAGCATGGCACCGACTCATTCAGAGAGACCAGCCTAAAAGACCTTCAACCATGTTGAATCTTCTCCGTCGTTACTTTTCCCATGATATCGCGATCGACTTAGGCACGTCCTCAACCTTAATTTACATTAAAGGACAAGGCATTGTCCTGAACGAGCCGTCCGTGGTGACTATTGAGACTCATTCTAAAAAAATTCTCGCCGTTGGGGAAGAGGCCAAGAAAATGGTGGGCCGGACACCGGGGAACCTGACGTGTATTCGGCCAATGCGCGAGGGGGTGATTGCCGACTTTGACATGGCTGAACGGATGCTTCGGTACTTTATCCAAAAGGTTCATCCACGAGGGACGTTGGTCCGTCCCCGCATCATTATCGGGGTTCCCTCCCGAATCACTCAAGTCGAACAACGGGCGGTCAAAGAATCGGCGGAACTAGCTGGGGCTCGAGAAGTCTATCTCATTGAAGAACCGGTCGCGGCCGCCATCGGAGCCGGACTTCCCATCATCGAGCCTTTTGGAAACATGATCGTGGACATCGGCGGAGGCACGACCGATATTGCCGTGATCTCTTTAGGCGGCATTGTGTACAGTGAATCCGTTCGAATTGCTGGGGATCAAATTGATGGGGCGATCATGAGCCATCTCAAACGAGAATATAGCCTGTTAATCGGGGAACATATGGCCGAACGGATCAAAATGGAAATCGGGTCAGCGTATCCGCTCCCCGAGAAAAAGCAAATGGCGGTGAAAGGTCGGGATATAGTTTCAGGAATTCCGCGAACGATCTTTATTGATGACGCCGAGATTCGGGAGGCCCTGCAGGACTGTATTGGCACCATTGTGTCCGCAGTCCGACTGGCACTGGAGCATACGCCCCCCGAATTGGCGGGGGACATCATCGACCGTGGGATTGTCCTCACGGGTGGTGGATCCATGCTTCAGGGCCTCGATGATCGACTGCGCGAAGAAACCGCCTTGCCGATTGTCACCGTCGACGACCCCCTCACCTCCGTGGTGATGGGCGTTGGAAAAACACTGGAAGAGTTAAGTCTACTTCGGAAAGTTGCTACCCATTCGAGTTTGAAACCTTAATCGCTGTTTTTATTTTCATGCCTCGATCTGAGCCTTCCTCACTCCCTATCGCCACAGGCCTCCGTCGCCTTCTGGTCGTTGTGGCCATTCTCTTTCTAACTCTGGTGCTGTTCTTACCCCGGAGTTCACAAGAATGGCTGGGACAGGTGGGTGGCCCTCTGGCCATGATCCTTGAAGGGCCCCTACAGGTGATGGCCTCTATCCAAGACTCGGTGGGTGAAACATGGAACCACTATCTGGCTCTCCAACAGGTGTGGGAGGAAAATCAGGATTTAAAACACAAAATTCAACAATTGCAGGGAGAGCAGAACCGCCTCCGGGAACAAGCCATTCTGGCCATGGAGTTCCAAAAGCTCTCGCTCTATCAAGAAGCCGCCCCGATGGTGACCATGCCTGCTCGAATCATCGGACGTAACGTGTCCAATTGGTATCGAGCCATGGTCATTGACAAGGGCACACGCAACGGAATCCGAGCGGAAATGGGAGTCATCACGAACGCAGGTGTGGTCGGCCGGGTGGTCCGGGTGAACCACGCGACCTCAATTGTCCTCCTTCTCTCAGATCCCAACGTGGCCATTACCGGCATGATTCAAACCAGCCGTGACGAAGGCATTATTCAGGGGACCCCCCAAGGTACCATCCAAATGAAATATCTTCCGCCACTCTCTCCCGTCCAAGTGGGAGATGCTGTGGTGACTTCAGGTCTGACGGATGACTTCCCACGCGGGCTGCACATTGGCAAAATCCAACAGGTCACCAAAGCCGCCACCGACTTGTTTCAATCGGGAGAGATCACGCCAATTGTCGATTTTTCCAAGCTTGAAGGGGTCTTAGTGATCACATCTTTCCACCCCCCAATTTCCACTGAATCTCCACCGTCAGTAGACACCCTTCCGGCTCCTTCAGGCTCCCCATGATTATCCTGTTACATATTGTCTTGTGCCTAGGAACCGTTGTGGCTCAAGCCACCGTCAGCTCATGGCTTACCATCAACAGCATGTATCCAGACCTGTGCTTAGTCTTGGCTTGCCTGGCCGGATTTCTTACGAATGAATATAAAGGGTTACTGATAGGGCTCACTGTGGGACTGTTTCAGGATCTTTTGTCTCCAGGCGGCATCGGACTCAATATGATTCTCAAAGGCCTCGCAGGATCCCTTGCCGGCGCGACCACCCATACCATTTCAACAGTCACGGTTCCCGCCGTCGTCATGGTCACGTTGGCACTTTCCCTCGTGTGTGGGCTAGCCTCTCTCGTGATGGCCTATCCAGCTCTAGATGGGGCGGAAACCTTTCACGCCATTTCTAGGATACTCGCCCCACAAGCCCTGTATCAGAGCGTTCTCGCAGCAGGAATTTTTTGGCTCACACACAAAATTCGTCAGTCGTTAAGTGTGGTACACTTTGCCCAGGGACGCCGATAACCCCGCACCAAAACCTTTCCCACAGATCGAACTGTTCTATCCATATGTTTGACACATCACGCCAAGCGAACGAATTAGCCGACATTCAAAGTCGATTAATATTTGTCAAAGTTGGCTTACTCCTGATTTTAGTCTTATTAGGATTACGGCTCTGGCAATTACAAATTCGTGATGGGGTGTATTATCAGGAATTGGCCCGTGACAATCGGACGAGATCTATCGTGCTTGAACCAGCACGAGGTCTGTTGTTTGATCGAAACGGGGAATTATTAGCTAACAACGTTCCAAGTTTTCAATTGTACCTTTCGCTCGAAGATGTCCAAGACCGTGATGCGGTCCTCTCCAAACTTCCCGAATACCTTGATGTGAATGTTCAGGATATTTCGGACAAACTGGGCACCAAGCGGCGAGGTCGGGTCAAAATAAAAAGCGGGCTCACCCTCAGAGAAGCCGCACTGATCGAATCACACCGAATTGAATTGCCTGGCGTTGTGATCCAACCCGAGTATCAACGGAACTATCCACTCGGATCCTATGCCTCGCACGTGATTGGGTATGTGGGTGAAATCTCTGAATCCCAGCTGAAAGATGCAGAATTTGATGATCTGCAAGCCGGTCGTATCATTGGACAATACGGCCTCGAGCGAACCCTTGATGCAAATTTGTTGGGTGAAACCGGTCGCAAGGTCATTGAAGTTGACGCCTTCGGATACCCTAAGCGATCCCTGTCCATTCAGCCGCCGCTGGCGGGCGATGACCTCTATTTAACGCTCGATATTCGTCTGCAGCGATTGGCCGAAGATCTACTTGGAGACGAATCCGGCGCCATCGTGGCATTGGATCCATGGAATGGCGATGTGCTGGTATTAGCCAGTCAACCCGGCTTCAACCCCAATGATTTGTCAGGAGGCATTAGTCCACAAGCTTGGCGCCAATTACTTCAAGATGCCCGAAATCCACTGACCAATCGAGCGATTCAAGGCCAGTACCCTCCAGGATCGACGTTCAAAATTGTGATGGCAGCTGCCCTTTTAGGTACACAAACCATGGGAGCCACCGATTCAATTACCTGCCACGGGACCTTTCCATTTGGGAAACGCGTGTTTCGTGATTGGAAACGTGGGGGCCATGGTTCCGTCGATTTAAACAAAGCACTGGCCGAATCCTGCGATGTCTACTTTTATAAAGCCGGGAACCAATTGGGGATTGACCCCATTGCCTCCTATGCTCGCCAATTTGGGTTAGGGGCAAAAACGGGAATTGCGTTGTCATCGGAACGATCAGGGTTGGTCCCCTCCACGGAATGGAAGAAAAAGAATCGAGGGGAGCCCTGGTATCCTGGGGAAACCATTTCGATTGCCATTGGACAAGGCTTTTTATCGGTGACACCCATTCAAATGGCCAAAATGATGTCCATCGTGGCCACCAATGGACGTGTGGTACAACCGCGCCTGCTGAAAGCCGCTCGGCTCAGACGGACCGGAAATCTCAAAGAAGAGCAGCCCCCATCCACCCAGCAATTGCCAATATCATCGGAAATTTTTTTCCAAATCAAAAAAGGCTTAGCGGCGGTGGTCACCCGGGGGACCGCGCAACGCGCTCAATCACCTATCGTGAGCATTGCAGGGAAAACCGGAACCGCCCAGGTGGTCGCGTTGAAAGATGATGATGACAAGTCTGAAGTCGCAAAAAAACATCGTGATCATGCGTGGTTTGTCGCATTTGCCCCTGTTGAAGAGCCAAAGATTGCCGTAGCGGTAATCGTCGAGCACATGGGACATGGAGGGTCGGCCGCTGCCCCATTAGCCAAAACCTTAATTGAAGCGTTTATGAACGGGAAAAATCCCCAACCGGCTGGTTCGTTGTAATCACGAGTTTCCTGACCAACTGGCCATTCCACAATCACCATGGCACCATTGATGAATGACAATGTGAACCGCCGAGGGTTCGACACCTTCGATTGGTGTTTCCTCGGCATCATTGCCGCCATCATCTCAATAGGCATTCTCTCTATTTATAGCGTCACGAATTCAGGCCCACCGACGAAATTCCCCATCTACCTGAAACAAACAACCTGGATGGTCGTCGGAATCTTGGCCTTCCTCGTGGCCGCAGGCATCGACTATCATAAATTTGCCAGATTTTCCTATCTATTGTATGGAGCGGCTCTCATCCTGCTCATTATCGTCATCATTATCGGGAAAACCAGTCGAGGGTCTCAACGGTGGATCCAGCTTGGACCTTTCATGGTTCAACCCTCGGAGTTCATTAAAATTCCCCTGATGCTTACGTTGGCCTCCTACTATGGTGCAACCAGCCGCGAGGGATGGTTGCGACGGCTGATTATTCCTGCCCTGATTGTTCTGCCAGGATTTTTGCTTATTCTGAAACAACCGGATTTAGGAAGTAGTTTAGGGTTCCTCGTAATCTTTCTGGTCATCGTCCTCACGGTGGGCATGAAGTCCAAGGCCTTCGGATTCATCGTATTGGCCGCTCTGATGTTATTCCCCTTTGCCTGGGGGGGAGTCTGGGGCTCACTCCATGGCTATCAACAAGATCGAATATTGAGTTTCGTGGATCCCAATTCCGACCCTGGCGGGAAAGGCTATCACGGCTTACAATCGCGTATTGCCATTGGCTCTGGTCAGTTATTGGGAAAGGGTCTCCAGGGAGGCACGCAAACGCAGTTTAAATTCCTCCCCGAAGGTCATACCGACTTTGTATTCGCGGTCTTTGCCGAAGAATGGGGATTCTTAGGATCGCTGATCCTTTTATCATTGTATGTCATTGTCTTATTAATGGGGCTGGAAATTGCGTTCAATGCGAAAGATGTGACCGGATCCCTTCTTGCGGTCGGAGTCGTGGCCATGCTGAGCTTTGGTGTCATTGTGAACATTGCCATGACCTCCGGGCTGGCTCCCATAGTCGGCATCCCCCTCCCACTGATGAGTTACGGAGGAAGTGCCATGGTGGTCAATCTCACCGCACTCGGCCTGTTGCTCAATGTGAAGCGAAGGCGGCTTTCGCTGTTATAGTAATGATTCCAGACGGTCAGCCAATCGGGACCTCGTTAATCCCAAAATGTGGTAGGCTACAAAAGTCATTTCATTTCGAATATTCGCGTACAGAACATTTTGAATATCAGAAACGAACAATCATGCCGACGGGTACATTTCAACAGGAACAGACAACACATTATTCATCTTAGCGATTAGGGACACGTCTCAGAACAACATCGCGATCCACCCTACATTGTGAGTATCAGCCACTCTCGTGGCTCACATAAAGCCTGGACTTTCTCCAAAAGGCAGCAAGAAAAACCCTTCATGAGTTTTTCTCTCCGGCTGGTCTCACAATCATTTCCACAAGCTAGGACTGGCTCGCTCGATCTTCTGGGTACGGAAGGAGACATTTATGGGATCTGAAATTGCGATCAGTGTGACTCAAGAAGAAACTCGAGTGGCGGTTCTTGAAAATCGAGTGGTCACGGAACTCTTTGTCGACCGGCCTCGAAAAAAAGATTTCGTCGGCGATATTTATAAAGGCAAAGTGATCAAAGTCTTACCGGGCATGCAAGCCGCCTTTGTGGACATTGGATTAGATCGTGCGGCCTTCATCCACGTGTCTGACCTTTCAGTCGGCACGGAACCCGGCGATACACTGGTGGATCACGAAGAGGACGAACCCAGTTCGGACATACCACGTCCTCGACGCCAGACTGCCCGTCCCATTGAAAACCTCTTGGTGGAAGGACAAGAACTTCTTGTTCAAATATCCAAAGGACCGATTGGAACCAAAGGGCCTCGGATTACCACGTATGTGTCACTTCCTGGCCGATTTTTAGTTCTGATGCCCAATGTTGATCACGTGGGCGTTTCGCGACGGATCACCCACGATGAAGAACGCCATCGCCTTAAAGACTTGATGCGCCGCATCCGGAAACCAGAATATGGGTATATTGTCCGAACTGTCTGTGAGGGCGTGCCAGAAGAAGACTTGGTCTCTGATACCAAATTTCTCACCGCTTTATGGGAAGACACCCTGAAAGCGGCAAAGCGGCAACCGGCACCCGCTCTGCTTCATACGGATCTGTCTCTCCCTCTTCGGATCGTTCGGGATCTCTTCACCAAAAAAGTCGATCGATTATTGATCGACACCAAACCCGGGTTCGAGGAAATCAGAGAGTTTGTGCGGCGGTATCTTCCGGAGCAAGCCTCCCGCGTTCATTTCTATGACAAGAAGCAGGAAGGGTTATTCGACCATCTGGGCATTGAAATGGAAATTACGCGCGCGCTCAGTCGAAAGGTCTGGCTCAAATCCGGAGGTCATATTGTGATCGACCATACCGAAGCCATGACGGTCGTGGACGTGAATACGGGACGATTTGTCGGAAAGCGAGACCAAGAAGAAACGATTCTCAAGAACAACCTTGAAGCGGCGAAAGAAATTGCCTATCAAGTGAAACTCCGCGGCATTGGCGGCATCATTGTGATTGATTTCATCGATATGGAACGGGAACGAAATCGAGAGAAAGTGTATCAGGCCACGGTTGATGCCATGGCCAATGATAAGGCGCAAACACGTATCTCCCGTATTTCCGATCTTGGGCTCATCGAAATTTCTCGGGAACGCGTGCGGGAAGATCTGTTGCGGACGCTGTCAGAAGTCTGCAACGACTGTGAGGGCCGAGGCTATACCAAGTCCACCATGACCGTGGCCTATGAAATTTTTCGGGACATTCGGCGAATTGGGATTACCCGTGGACCTGCTCAACGCATTGTGGTGGGGGCAAACCCCAGGGTCATTGAACTCCTCTTTGATACCGAGCATGGGGGCATTGAACAATTAGAACAAGAATTTCAACAACAGGTGCTCTTCAAGGCTGATCCTCTCTTACATCTTGAACAATATGACATTGTGGTGGTTGGCAAAGTCGTACAGCGAACCGAATCTCGGGCAGCATCCTAGACAGAGACGATGAGCCAGTCTTCCGCCTTGCAAGGATGGTTGGAGCTGCGAGCGGTCAAAGGACTCGGCCCCATCACCTACACACGGCTGATCAATCGGTTTGGTTCGCCTGAAGCCATTCGCAAAGCCCATCTCTCTGAACTGGTCGCAACCGGAGATCTTTCGCCGTCTCTGGCTTTGGCTCTTCAACAACCCCTTTCAGAGAGCACCCAACAACACATTCAACGTGAAATGAAGGCTGTTGAGGCGGGCCGATTTTCCATCCTCACCCTGACAGATCCCGCCTATCCCGCTCGGTTACAAACCATTGCCGATCCTCCGCCAATTTTATATTACACAGGGCAATTACTAGAGAGTGACCAACAAGCTCTGGCCATCGTTGGCGCACGAAAGGGATCCCATTCTGGACGGACATTCACCCGGCAACTCAGCGGAGATTTGGCAGCTCTCGGATTCACGATTGTGAGTGGCTTGGCCCGTGGCGTCGATGCCGATGCTCATGAAGGGGCGTTGGCTTCCAAGGGGAGAACGGTGGCTGTTCTCGGGTGTGGCATTGATCAGACCTATCCTCCTGAACACCTCAAGCTTCGACAACGGATCGAGCAACAAGGGGCGGTACTCTCGGAATTTCCCATGGGCACCTCCCCACAATCCTTTCATTTTCCTCAACGCAACCGGGTCATCAGCGGCCTTTCCCTTGGGGTCATCGTCACGGAAGCCACGTTGAAAAGTGGATCCCTCATAACCGCTCGAATGGCACTAGACCAAAATCGCGAGGTCTTTGCCGTACCGGGAAATGTGACACATCCCTTGAGTCGTGGGCCTCATCGCCTTATTCAACAGGGGGCGAAACTCGTTGAAAAACCTTGGGATGTTGTGGAAGAAATTCTTCCTATGTTAGAACCGTCCTTCCGGCATCATCTCGAAACACAGCACAATATCGGTGAAACCCCTCCTCCAACAATCGCCTTAGGGCCTGAGGAGCAAGAAATGTTCGACCGAATTCCTCTAGAACCTGTGTTGCTTGACGAATTAATCGCTCAAGGTTCATATTCTTCATCCGAGGTAATGAGTCTTCTCTTGTCATTGGAGATGAAAGGCCTTATAAAACAGGTACCAGGTCTTCAGTACGTCCGGGTCACGATCCGATAAGATCCACCAGCGGATTTTCCCCAAGCAAGATTGTATGGTAAACCGGTTGAACATTTTCTCGCTCTATCACTATGGCTAAATCACTCCTCATCGTCGAATCGCCCACCAAAGCCAATACCCTCACCAAATATTTGGGACGCAATTACCAAGTGTTGGCGTCCGTCGGTCAGCTGAAAGATCTTCCGAAGAGCAAACTGGGCATTGACCTCGAACACAACTTCGACGGTTCTGTCGCAAAAAATAGATTTGTGAGATACGCCACTGGTTTTCATGTTGGACCGAGTTGAAAAACACCAGTAAAGTTAGCAATTTTCGTCTCTCAGACACGGAGCTAAAACCCCTTATTGTCTTCAAAAACATTTTTTGCGACAGAACCGTCGGCAGGCCAGCCTGGACGGCTGGCTGGAACGGCTGCCGGATGGCCGCTTGCGACGGCTGGAAAAAATGAGTTGAACACCCAACATAACTTGCCTGTACCCTACGCCGTCCTTATGATGAACACGCGAAAAAACCGGTCACATCGCGGCAGGTGGATTGTGACGGCGCCATTTTTACGCTAAATTTATACTGAATCCTGCACGCGTGAATGTCGGTTTCCCCATACATCAAAGATGCCAAAGGAGTCTTCCCCTGTAGGGGTAGCTAATGAGCAAATCGCTGATAATTGCCGAAAAGCCCTCTGTTGCAGCCGACATCGCACGTTCGCTTGGCGGACTGAAACGCGAGAAGGATTATTTTGAAGATGACGACTATGTTGTGAGTTCAGCCGTTGGACACCTACTTGAAATCAAGGCGCCTGACGGCGTAGAGGTCAAACGTGGCAAGTGGTCTTTCGCCAACCTGCCGGTCATTCCCGATCACTTTGACCTGAACCCGATCGCCCGAACCGAGGACCGGCTCAAGTTACTCGCCAAGCTGATCCGCCGCAAAGATATCGACCGAATTATCAACGCCTGTGACGCCGGGCGCGAAGGCGAGCTGATCTTCCGTCTGATCGTCCAGCACACTAAGGCCAAGCAACCGATAAGCCGACTTTGGCTGCAGTCCATGACGCCCAAGGCCATTCGCGAAGCATTTGAGAAGCTGCGCGATGATGAACAAATGAAGCCGCTCGCCGATGCCGCCCGCTGCCGATCGGAAGCAGACTGGTTGGTTGGCATTAACGGCACCCGGGCTATGACGGCGTTCAACTCCCAAGACGGGGGGTTTTACCTCACCACCGTTGGTCGGGTTCAAACACCCACCCTGACCATCGTCGTGGAGCGCGAGGAACAGATCAAACAATTTGTCTCGCGGCCGTACTTTGAAGTGCATGCCCAGTTTGATGTCGAGGCTGGACAGTATCCAGGTCGCTGGTTTGATACGGACTTCAAAAAGAATGACGAAGATGCGGAACGGCGCGCAGAGAAACTTTGGGAACGCAATCAGGCTGAAGAGATCATGCAGGCCTGCCAGAGTCAGCAGGCGGTGGTAACTGAAGAAACCAAGCCGACGACGCAAAGCGCACCGATGCTGTTTGACCTGACCAGTCTGCAACGTGAAGGCAACGCCCGGTTTGGCTTTTCGGCCAAGACAACATTGTCACTGGCGCAATCGCTCTATGAACGCCACAAGGCGTTGACGTATCCAAGAACCGATTCGCGCGCGCTGCCGGAAGACTATCTATCTACCGTGCGAGATACGCTGGGCATTCTGAGTGATGAGTCAAGTGAGAGTTTGTCAGCCATTACCGGCGGCGGCAATCCGATAGGGCCGCATGCGGCAAAAATTCTGAGCAATAACTGGGTCAAACCGAACAAGCGCATTTTCAATGACGCGAAAATTTCTGATCACTTCGCCATTATTCCTACATTGCAGGCACCCAAGAATCTCAGCGAAGCCGAAGCTAAGATATACGACCTGGTGGTGCGTCGATTCATGGCGGCGTTTTTCCCTCCTGCGGAGTTTCGAAACACCACCCGTATTTCCCAGATTGCCAAGCACCACTTCAAGACCGAAGGCAAGGTGATGGTCAAGCCGGGTTGGTTGGCCATTTACGGCCGTGAAGCCATTGCTGGTGAGGGCACGCTCGTAGCGGTTGGTGAGAATGAAAAAGCCACGGTCAGCGATATTGAAGTTCGCGACCTGGCGACCAGACCACCGGCCAGATATACCGAAGCAACACTGCTTTCTGCGATGGAAGGCGCCGGTAAGCTGATTGATGATGAGGACTTGCGCGAAGCCATGTCTGGCAAAGGTCTGGGCACACCGGCAACCCGCGCCGCGATCATCGAAGGCTTGATTGGCGAGAACTATCTATTGCGCATAGACAAGTCACTAATGCCCACCACCAAGGCATTTCAACTGTTGACCTTGTTGCGCGGGCTAGGGGTGACGGAACTCACGATGCCGGAACTGACCGGCGAATGGGAAAGCAAACTTTCGCAGATAGAACGTGGTCAGTTGGACCGCGAAGCGTTCATGCAAGAAATCAGTAAGATCGTTGAACAAATTGTTGCGAGGGCCAAAAACTACGGCGCAACAACCATTCCAGGCGATTACTCAACATTGCAATCACCCTGCCCCAAATGCGGCGGCCTGGTCAAAGAAAACTATAAACGGTTTTCCTGCACACAGTGCGATTTTTCAATTACGAAAATTCCGGGCAGCCGTCAATTGGAAGTACCCGAAGCAGAAACCCTGATTACCGAACGCACGATTGGTCCGTTGCAGGGATTTCGCAGTCGGCTTGGCCGACCGTTTGCGGCAATCCTCAAACTGACCGATGAACACAAGCTTGAATTTGACTTCGGTCAAAATGGTGACGATGAAAACAGTGAACCGGTTGATTTTTCCGGCCAGGAATCACTGGGCAGTTGCCCGAAGTGTCAGGCATCGGTTTATGAACACGGAATGAACTATACCTGTGAAAAGGCGGTCGGCCCGAACAAGACTTGCGACTTTCGAACGGGCAAAGTAATACTCCAACAGGAAATCGAACCCACTCAGATCCGAAAATTGCTGAGCGAAGGCAGAACCGAATTGTTGACCGGCTTTGTTTCATCACGAACCCGTCGCAAGTTCAAGGCTTACCTGAAACGCGGGGATGACGGGAAAGTCGGATTCGAATTTGAAGCCCGTAAGCCCAAGGCCGGCGACGACCAGGCCACGAACGGCAAAAAGGTGCCTGCAAAGAATACCGCGACTAAGAAACCGCTTACAAAAAAATCGGCTGCGAAGAAACCCGCTCGTAGGGTCAAAAAAACTTAAACCCTACTGATGAAATACCGAGAAACGCGGACGATTTGGCAATTTTCTGGCTTGCTCCCAATACCCTGAATGCAAAACGACCAAACCACTGAAATTAGGAGTGAAGTGTCCTGACAAAGATTGCGGAGGAGACTTGGTCCAGAAGCGACCCAAAAAAAGGAAAAACTTTTATTCGTGCGGCAAATATCCCACCTGCACCTTTGCCCTGTGGGACAAACCCATTAATCGGTCGTGTCCTCAATGTCAGTCTCCGTTTTTAGTCGAGAAGTACCGAAAGCAAACCGGCACACAAGTGGTCTGTCAGGACAAGGAATGCGGG
>JAQBGS010000133.1:0-4720 GCA_032128535.1 Nitrospirota bacterium | reverse complement strand
GATGGAGGGCAACGGTGAATCGCGACCGAGTGGGTCATCAGTTAGTCGAGGCGAAGGTGGTTTCGTCAGAAGATCTGGCCCACGCGTTGGCGATTCAACGGGGCGAAGGGGGGCGGCTTGGGAGTATTTTAGTGGGCATGGGCGTGCTCTCGGAATCGACCTTGTTGGAATTTTTGAGCCAGCACTATGGGGTTCCTACGGTGGAGCTTGCCACCTGTTCTTTGGACCCCAGTCTTCTGGCGCTGCTTCCGGTTGCTGTCGTTCAACAGCATTTGGTTGTGCCGGTCAAAAAGACGACTTCCCGATTAACATTGGCGATGGTTGACCCGACGAATTTCTCGTTGTTGGATGAACTCCGATTCAGAACAGGGCTTCAAATTACTCCGATGGTCGCGACTGAGTCGGACATTCGGACGACGATTCGCCAAGTGTATGAACGGCCTCAGAATGGTTCTTTGTCAAAGGAGGGGCCCTCGTCAGAACGTGGGGCAACCGACCAAAAACCCAGAGAGGCTGGGCAATCATGTTCACCATCTCCGACTAAGTTTGACAGGGGGACGACTCTTTCCCCAGTTCCTGAATCCACTTCCGTCACAAATTGGCAACTTCGTATCACGATTGATCGTGATGCATCGGCTGTGGATGTGGTGAACACCCTGGTTCAAGAGGCTCTTCAAATGGAGGCCAGCGATATTCATGTGGAACCGTTGGAAAATATGATCCGCATTCGGTTCCGATTGGATGGTGTCTTACAACCCATTCACAATTTACCGAAGGATTTGCATCCGTCTTTGCTGGCTCGCCTCAAAATTCTTTCAAATTTAGATATTGCTGAACGACGGTTGCCACAAGATGGACGGATGAAAGTCGATGGATTTCCACAGGTGGATATTCGGGTGGCGATTTTGCCGTGTTTGTTCGGAGAAAAGGCGGTCTTGCGCCTATTGAATCAGTCGGGGCTGGCCTTGCATCTCACCAATCTTGGGTTGGATCAGCCGGATTTAGATCGTGTGACCACCGCCTTAGAAAATCCCTATGGCATGATTTTGGTGACTGGTCCGACTGGCAGTGGCAAGACCACGACACTCTATAGTGCGCTGCAATATCTCAACACCCCTCACATGAATATCGTGACCGTTGAAGATCCCGTGGAGTTTCAGATTCAGGGAATCAATCAATTGCAAATTCACGAAGACATTGGCTTGAATTTCTCAATGGGACTTCGATCATTTTTGCGACAAGATCCCGACGTCATTATGGTCGGAGAAATTCGTGACCGGGAGACCGCTCAAATTGCGATTCAGGCCTCACTGACAGGGCATCGCGTCTTATCAACACTCCATACGATGAATGGACCTGGGGCGATCACGCGTCTCATTGATATGGGGATCGAGCCCTTTTTGGTGTCCTCAGCCATTTCATTGATTATTGGCCAACGGCTCATTCGAAAAATCTGTGAACATTGTGCTGAGCCTGACATCCTCACTCCAGCTCAATTACGAGATTTAGGGCTTGATGATGATCTGATTGGGACGGTGCAGGCGAGGAAAGGGCGTGGCTGTGAACAGTGCCATATGACAGGATACAAAGGGCGCATGGCGTTGTTTGAAACGTTGCCAATGGTTGAACGTTTGCATCACACCATCTTATCGCGTGCCTCAACCAGTGAGCTACGAGCCTGTGCCATGCAGGAAGGGTTTCGAACGTTGCGCCAAGCTGGGCTGGCTGTCTTACAGCAAGGCATGACGACGGTGAGTGAAATTTTGACCGAAACGAGTGATGAAGGATCGCCGGTCTCAGTCGCGAAAGATCTGTGAAATCGATGGAATTGTTGGAACTGTTACAAACATTACGTCAGCAAGGGGGATCGGACTTGCATCTTGTGGCTGGGAGCGTGCCACGTCTTCGTGTCGATGGAGATTTAAGAGCGATGGAGACGGCCATACTCACGAATCAGGATCTGAGCCGGTTCGTCGAGGCTCTGCTGACGGAAGAGCAGCAACGGCTGTTGCCTGAGACAGGTGAATGGGATGGTGCACATACGGTGGCTGACGTCGGTCGATTTCGATTCCATGTGTATACCCAGCGAGGTTCTTTGGCGATGGCCGTTCGTGCCGTTTCGGAAGCCATCCCTTCATTCCGTGAATTAGGGTTGCCCTCTGTGGTGAACGCGTTGATGCAAAAGTCGCAGGGGCTCGTGCTCGTTACCGGTCCCACTGGAAGTGGGAAGAGTACCACCCTGACCGCGATGTTGGATCAAGTGAATCAAGAACGGCGGGCACATATTGTGTCGCTTGAAGATCCCATTGAAGTGCTCCATTCTCACAAGAAGAGCCTCGTTTCTCAAATGGAAGTGGGTGCCGATGTTCGGGAGTTTCAGTCAGCCCTGAAAGGGATGTTACGGCAGGATCCTGATGTCGTGTTTTTAGGAGAATTGCGGGACCGGGAGACAATTCACGCGGCCCTGACCATGGCGGAAACCGGGCATTTGACGGTGGCTACCTTACATACCAACTCCGCCATTCAGTCCTTAACCCGGCTGATCTCTGTGTTCCCCGCCCATCAACAACCAGAGGTGCGTGTTCAGTTGTCGATGGTTTTGGAGGGCATTCTCTCGCAACGGTTAGTGCCCCGTTTGGAAGGCAGGGGCAGGGCCATGGCCTTAGAGATTTTGATTCTCTCTCCGGCCATTCGCAATCTCATTCGGGAAGATAAGTTGCATCAGATGTATTCCATGATGCAAACCGGGCAGGCGCAATATGGTATGCAGACCATGAATCAGGCGCTGGCCGATTTAGTGAGTCAAAAGGAGATTGCCTCGGAATTGGCTCTAGAGTTGACGGCCTTCCCAGAAGAATTAACCAAATTATTGGAACGGACTGGGCCTGCTCGATCTTCGCCCATGTCCCTAGCTCGATTGCGGCCAGGAACATAAGACAGGAAAATTAAAAAGGAAGAAGTGAAAAGGAGAACGTGAGAAGAGAAATGCCTTACGAGTTGCTTGGCACTGTTCATGTGTTGGAGTATTTAAGTCACTTACCGGAGTTGGAACTGTATACGATGCCGATGTTTCACTACATAGGGAAAAAGGGAGGCGGCAAAGCCATTCAAGGTGAAATGGTTGCGACTTCCCCTCAAGCAGCCATTCAATTTCTTCGTCAGCAGAATCTGTTGGTGACCCACTTAACTGAAAAGGTAGACGAGGCTCTTCCTGCGAATCTATGGAAACGTTCATGGAGAAAACCGCGGGTGACGAATAAAGAGGTTGTTGCCTTTACCCATCAATTTGCGACGTTGATTCGGGCGGGTGTCCCTCTGCTGGAGTGTTTGGATATTTTAGGAACCGAGGGAGAAAACCCAGCCTGGCAACCAGTGCTTGGTCGTATCCGTGCCGATGTGGAACAGGGCGCATTATTGACCGAAGCTCTCGGACATTTTCCGAACATCTTTCAAGAATTTTATCGACGTATGGTGGAAGTTGGAGAAACCACTGGGCGATTGGATGAAAGCTTGTCCCAGCTGGCGGTGTATTTAGATAAGCAGGCACAGTTGCGGGCAAAGATCATATCCGCCTTGGCCTACCCAGCTTTGCTGGTGACAGTCGCGTTGACGGTTTTGGTGTTTTTGCTTGTCTGGGTGGTCCCGCTGTTTTCCGGACTTTTTCAAGAATTTGGCGAGTCTCTTCCGTGGTTGACGCAGATGGTGATTTATCTGGCTGATAGCATACGGGAGCATGCGCTGGTCCTAGTTGGCATTGGTGGAATGTTGGTGATAGGAACTCGGATGATGCTAGCCAATGCCAAGAGCCGGCAGGTTATTGATGGGATACTCCTACGTCTTCCTTTCGTCGGAGAAATTTTCCGTAAATCGGCGATTGTGCGGTTTGCTCGAACGCTGGGGTTTTTGGTCCGCCGAGGGGTCCCGCTGGTAACGGGATTGTCGGTGGCCTCAACGGTGACAGGAAATTCCGTGATGGAACAAAGCCTTCACCGCTTAACGAGTGAGGTTCAAGATGGGAAACCGCTTTCGGACACGTTACGCGCTAGCGGCATGTTTCCGCCCTTGGTAACCCAAATGATCAAAGTGGGTGAGTCAACCGGGTCGTTAGATACGATGCTTGAAAAAATCGCAGATCTATTTGAACAAGAGGTGGATCGAGTGGTTGCGACATTGACCTCGGTGTTGGAACCTTGTGTCATCGTGGTGGTGGGCAGTGGGATTGCTCTTGTGGTCGTCGCCATGTATCTTCCCATTTTTTCTATTGGATCTCTTATCGGGTAGAAGGAGGATGAATCGTGGGTGATGGGGTAGCCTTGGAGCAGGAAATTACCGTACGGGCTCCGGCTAAAGTGAATCTTTGTATTCGTGTGTTAGATCGTCTACCAAATGGGTATCATACATTGTGGTCACTCATGCATTCCGTGGATCTGTTCGATCAACTACAGATTCGGTTGAACCCCAACCATGATCGTATTCAATTAACGTGTGACAATACCGCCTTGCCGGTCGATCAGGGTAATTTAGTGTATCGAGCCATTGAAAGCGTGCTACGGCGTGCGGAACGGTCGGTTGGCGTGGATATTGCGCTTCGGAAAGTCATTCCCCTTGCAGCGGGTTTGGGCGGGGGAAGTAGTGATGCGGCGGCGGCTATCTACGGGGTACATCATTTGTTGAAATTAGAGTGGGGGCTCTCCGACCTGTGTGAAGTGGGTGCCGAGTT